>JABDRA010000430.1 GCA_013041995.1 Anderseniella sp.
CTGAGCACGAGAATCGCCGCGGATTTTCGTTCATGCCCGGTCATTGCGAGCACGTGGGTCTGGGATCCCGCACTGGCTGAAATCACCTGGCCAACAAGCAGTATCCGCAAGGCGTTTGATCCTGCAATATACTCCGGTCCGAACCAGGCCAGCAGATACTCTGCCATCACCGCGAGAACTAGGGCGACACTGGCTGCGGCGCACAGCGACCATGATGCAGCGCGAACTATCAGAACCTGAAGCTCGGCAAACTGCCGCGCCGCATAGAGCCGGGCGATCGCCGGCGCAAGCAACGTGTCAATGGCCGTTCGCGGCAATACCGCAAGAAACGCGATGCTGAACGCAAGACCATAAATGCCCGCATTTTTTGTCTCACCGACCCAACCCAGCAACAACACGCCGGTCCGGTTGAAAAGAGCATCCATGGCACCAACGACAAGAAGCGGCAAGGCCGCGTTTCGCCAGGCTTTGACATCGTACTCGGCAGTGGCCGTTTCGATCGTATCCGGGCGCAGTCGGCGCATTGCGAAATGCGCCATGCAAAGCGCCAGCGTGGTGCTGGTGAGTGTCGCAGCCATGACTGTCGAAGCATCGAGCGTCCATTTGAGTCCGAGGCTTGCAAACAAGACGAAGGCGAGCAGTAGTCCATCACGCATGATGCGCTCTGGTACCAATGCTGTGACGACGCCGCCGAAGGCGCGCACGGTGGCTGCGCGCATCCACAAGAACGCCCATGCGGGGACCAGCAAGAAACCGATAAGGAATGTAGTGGATAATTCAGGGGCAATCGTGTCGCCGCGGATCATGAGCCCGGTGACGCCGATCACGATCACGAGTGCACCGACGATGCCGGCACGGCGCTCGGAATACTGGATGACACCACGCAGTAAGGACCAGGCATTTTTGGATTCATAGACTGATGCAAAGCGTAGAAGCGCGACCTGGAAACCAAGGGCCGCGCAGTATGCCAGTACGGACATCCAGGCCAGGACGTAAGCGTAGATACCGAATGATTCCGGACCCAAAATCCGCGCGATCAGTAGTTGAGTGAGGAACGCAAGTCCGGCACTGCTGAAAAAGATTACTGACGCAGCCGCGCTGCCGTAGGCAAGACGCCTTTTGGATGCCTTGCCCAGTATGCCCTCACTCATTCCGCTGCTACCCGGACAGTCGGTTCGCTCCCGTCAGACTGGTCGGTGAGTTTCTTCAGGTTGTCCGTCTTCAGGGCCGGGGCCGCTTGAGTTGGACCAGAGTTGTTTCCGCGCCTGACGAGCAGTTCAACTGCGTCTCCATATTTGTAGCTGGCATGGCGCTTCAGATTGACGTGCGTCACCACTGCACGAACCCGTTCGGCGATGGTTCTGTCGGACCAGCCCAGCGTCTGCAACTCGCGAACGGCGTTTTGGGCAACGTCGCTGCGCGTGACACCCCACTTGACCGCGAAAAGAACCGTATCGGCGAGCGAAGCAAGCAAACCCGCTTCCGCCACACCAAGCAGCGGCGGACCATCGATAACAATCAGATCATAGTGGTTGCGAAGCTCCTGCAGGGTGTTGTGCAGTTTCCCGTCTGCAAAAATCGCTACCGGATCAATCGAATAACCGGACACCGTCAGAACGTCGAGTTTGAGCTCCGGAACGTGCTGGACGATGTCGTCAACCGGGCAGTCTGTTTGGATGAGATCGAGGAGTCCATTGTTTGCTTCAAGCTTCAGCGCAGGTGCAACCGCAGGATGTCGAAAGTCGAGGTCGATCAAAACCACACGCTGGAGCGACTGCGCAGCATATGTCGCCAGGCTTGTGGCCAGCGTGGTTCGCCCTTCACCCCTGACACTCGAACTCACCAGCACGATCTGGAGCGGTTGTTGCTGCGCTGCAAATTGCAGCGACGCCCAGATCGACCGATAGGCTTCGGCGTAAGGAGAGAAAGGCTTTCTCAAAAGATAGTCGTGTGGCCGGAATTTGTGGATCCAACTCAGCTTGGGCACCAGGGCAGAGTAGGGTATGCCGAGTGCGCCGTGAACCTGTCGTTCGCTGCGCAGTGTCCGATCAAACCTCTCCCTGGTCACGGCCAAAATGCTGCCGCCGATCAGCGAAAGAATGATGGCTGGCAGGACAAAGTACTTTGCGTCCGCCGAACTCGGGCGACCGGGTGGTTCGGCCAGGGCAAGAACACGGACGGAAGTTTCGGTTGTTCCCTGTTGGCTGCGAAGCTGTTTCTGGCGTGCCAGCAGTGTCACATAAAGCTGAGCGGTTTCGGTGACCTCGCGTTGCAGCTTACGAAGCGGCGCTGTCTCAGACTGGCCGGTGGCGGTGTAATCCGTGATCGCCAGCTTCTGTTGAATATTTGCTTCGGCCGTCTCCAGTGCGCTTTCGGTTTTCGCAATCTGGATGTCCAGCGCGGCCAGTTCGGATTGAGCGGCTTGTCGCAACTTTTGGGCCTGTGCACCGACATAAAGTTCAACGACGCGATTGGCGGCGGTGGCGGCCTGCACTGCGCTTTTCGACGTGTAGCGTACCGAGATGATGCGAGACTGACGCTCCTGGTCGATACGAAGTGTGCGTTCGAACTCGTGGAAATCGGGAAGTCCGGTTTCTTGTCCGATCCGTTTGCGGACGTAAGCGAGTGCTCCCTTCGCTGTGTTCTGCAATTCGGCAAAAATATCCGGCATGCGTATTGTCGTTCCAGACTGCGTGGGTGTCGCGGATGCCGGGCTCGACTGCTGTTCGGGCGCATTTCCGGTGAATGCCGGGTCATCGGCCAGACTGGCGAGTACCGTGCGAAGATGATTGCGCGCAGCCAGCATCGTAATCTGCGTATCAATTGCGGATGCATCGACGCTCGCAGGTCTCACGGCTGCCGTACCAATCGATTCCGCCCGCTCAGGCTCAACGACGATTTGGGCTCTGGCGGTGAATTTGGGCGGGATCAATGTAGTAGCGGCGCCGGCCAGAAAAGCACCGAACAATACTGTAGCGACTATGAGAACCCACCGCCTGGCCAATATGCCGAAGAGGTGATGAACGTGGAGCTCTGGAGCTTCCAAGCCCGGCTGCCTTGTCCTGTCGTCATACCTGTCACGGCCAGGCTCGGGTGCGGGTGGGTCGGGTTGGCTGCGTTTGGTTTGCAGTTGCGTCACACTACCACTATTGGGCGTCTTTTTAGAAGTTGATTTTGGCATCAGCCGTCCTCACCTAATGTTGAATGTCGATGACCCGGTCTGGTCAAGATTGTCTATGAAGTGCGTTCCTGCGGTCCGCGGGGCGATCCTGTCGCTGCTGGAATCGAGCCACGCCTGAACCATCAGGATTGCCCACAATTCACGTCCACGGTCGCGCCGTCCGCTTAAGTGCTGGTCCCAGCATTTCCGGACGCGGTCGCCGTCCAGAAAACCATCAGTTTGCATGCGCTGGCTGTGGAGCAGGTCATGTGCCCAATCGCGCAATGGGCCCCTCAACCAGTCTCCAACCGGTACATTGAAGCCATGCTTTGGCCTGTCGAACAAAGCGCCCGGCAAATAGCGGTTAAGCACACGCCGAAGCAGCCACTTGCCCTGGCCGTCGCGAACCTTGGCAGATGTGGGCATGCGCCACGCAAACTCGATCAACCTGTGATCGAGCAACGGACATCGCGCCTCAAGACTTGCCGCCATGCTGGCGCGATCTGTCTTCACCAGTATGTCGCCGGGCAGATACTCGGCCATGTCCCGATAAATCAGGCGGCTGGTGGCATCCGGCAATGTGGGCACCTGTCCGGTGACTGCCGCAGGCGGGTCGCGCATTACCGAGGTGGCCCCGAACCTTGTCAGCCGATCGTAGAATTCCTGTTCGTCGGTGACGTCAAGGACATCTGCAAGTTTTTGCAGATTCTCGCTGCGTAGCGAATGTCCCAAGGTTGATGGTAACGGCATGCGGTCGAGCAACTGATCCCAGAAACCTGAGCTCAGTGCATTAAGCGCGGATGTTGCTCCAGCACGAAGCGGCTTTGGAAGCCGGAAGACGGGTGCGAGACGCGACTGCATGACGTGCCTGTTGTATCCGCCAAAGCACTCGTCTCCGCCATCGCCTGTAAGCGCGACGGTAACGTCACGCCGTGCCAGACGGGACAGGAGCAATGTGGGGATCTGCGACTCGTCTGCAAAAGGTTCATCCCAGACAGTGGGCAAATCGGGAATAACATTCCGGGCCTCTTCGGAGGTCACATTGAACTCCGTGTGCTCCGTGCCAAGGTGCTTCGCCACCAGTGCGGCCTGCGGTGCTTCATCATAGTGGGTGCCAGCGAAACCGATCGAGAAGGTACGGATGGGGCGAGATGACTGGGCCTGCATGAGGGCGACGAGTGTCGAACTGTCGATCCCGCCCGACAGAAAAGCGCCGACCGGCACATCGGCCACCATTCGCTGGCTGACAACCAGGCGCAGCAGATCGTCGAGTTCGGTTTCCAGTTCCGGCAATGACTGGCGATGTGGTTGGCGCTGTCCTTCTTCGGCGGTGTGGCGCAGCGACCACCATTGGTGCGTGCGCTGGCGTAATCGGTCCGCACTGGTAAATACCAGATCGTCAGCGCCGACCGACAGCATCGCACCGGGCGGTAGCTTGAACACGCCGCGCCAGATGCAGTGGTTATCAGGTATCCAGCCTTGCTGCAGGACCATCGCCAATGCCTGCGGGTCAACCTGAGTTCGGATCTCCGGGTAGGCGAGTAAGCCCTTGAGTTCGGACGCAAACGCTATTCCGCCCTTAACAACAGCAACATAGAGCGGCTTTTTGCCGATGCGATCCCTGGCAAGATGCAGAACGCGTTTTTCCCGGTCCCAGAGGCCCAGTGCGAACATTCCGACCAACTTGTTCAGTGTTGTCTCAACACCGAACCGGTCAAACGCGGCCAGCATGACTTCAGTGTCGCTGTGGCCGCGGAACCGGTCGCCGCGGGCTTCCAGTTCCTGGCGAAGCTCGGTGTGATTATAAATTTCACCATTATAGGTGAGGACGAGTTTATCGCCATGCGAATGCATGGGCTGAAAACCTTCCTCAGACAGGTCGATGATTGCGAGACGCCGGTGGCCGAGAGCTATACCGGCATCGCGATCGACCCAGATGCCGGCACCGTCCGGTCCGCGATGATGCAAGCTGGACGTCATCTGTTCAATGCTGGCAAGCCGCTTGGGATCAGCATGGTGAGGTGTCAGGAATATGCCCGCGATGCCACACATGTCTTCAGCTCCCCTGACCGGCTTGTGCCGGATGTCGGTTGGTCGCGGTCGCGAGTACCAGGCACAGGGCAATCACGAACCACAACAGTGGATGACGAAAGATAAAGTGAAACATGCTGAACACTGCGAGGCCGCACAGCAGCGCGGCCAGTGAGGCCAGATTATTCCGTACCGCGAGCAGAAACGTAGATATGAACAACCAGCCGAAACTCAGCGCCGCGATCAATCCTCCCTGGGTGAACAAATCGAGCAACGTGTTGTGGGTTTCGAAGTTGGCTACCGGATCCTCGCTTGGGTGCCTGAACTCAAAGCCTACGTCTTTCGCGTTGACGCTTGCCCATCTGGCTCGATCCAGATGCGGTCCGGGCCCAAGCCCCAGCATGCCCGTAGACATTCCAACTTCGATGGCTTGCCTCCATAGGTCGAGCCGTTTGGGCGCGTCGCGCAGTACTGCTTCGCGATTACTGTCGACGAGCTGACGTTCGATGCTACCTGAATTCTTGGCGATAATCTGGGCGGCGGGTGCCGCCAGAACGAGCATTACCGGAACCGCAAGTATACAGAGCCATGCGAGTGTCCACCGGATACCCGGCTGCGTCGGTTTCGTTCGCAACCAGTTGACAATGGTGAGTACTACAAGCGCTGGCCCGGCAACCGCCAGAACAAGCAGAAATGAATCACTTTTGGTCAGCAGACCGGTTAATACAGGCAGTACTGTACATGCCAGAGCTGCGGTTCTTGCAATCGGCCGAACAGATGTCTCCAACAGATGGAGCGACACGAATCCAATCCCTATGCAAACGAGTGCAAGCTGATTGGGGTTCTCCGACCAGCCGCGCAACCTGTCCCAGTACCAGGGTTGCAGTTGCGGAATGTTCAGCAGTCCCCATGCATGGGCGAGTTGCAGCAGTAGAAATGCCGAGCCTAGCGATGCCAGAAGCCAGGCCACATTGTTCAATCGCTTCAGGGCCGCCGGATCCAGGACGCAGAACAAACTGATCCCGGCGACAAGGATGTAGGCCTGGATGTCGTGCTTCAAAAACGCCGGATCATTTCGAATTCCCATGGCGTAAGTTGTCAGAGCCCCGATACTCAAGGCGGTGGCGAACAGCAGCCAGAAACTCAGAATCCGCATCGGCGCCGAAGTGAGCGCGAGATCCGATCTGCCCAGGTTTTGGACGGCTGTCAGCACAAGCCACAGGGCGAAGCAGATTTCGCCGGGACCGATCGCGCCGCCAGCCAGCCGCAACTGTGACGCAGGCGACAACAACAATCCAAGGGCAAGTAAAACATCCTTTTTCAATTGCGCCTCACCGGGCTGTGTTCAGCAGAACAATATCTGCGGTGGGCAAGCCTGAGCGTCTGTCGAAGGTCCTGGTTCGTCACCCGATAGTCATTCACCTTGCACTCCACGGTCAGCTGGTTCATCGGTGGCTCTCTCAATCACTTTTGACGCTCTGGCACGCCGGCTGGACGTGGAAACAGATGCAGCGCAGCCTGTTCGATCGCAGCTGTTCCCGCTGATCTGGCACCACGCCGAATCCTGTTGTTGATGCGATGTCGACG
>JABDRA010000431.1 GCA_013041995.1 Anderseniella sp.
GGTCGACACCAGTATGGCTCCGGAATCGTTTCTTCTTAGCGCGTCCCCAAGGGCGTGCATGACGTCATTGGTTTTTGCCGAAGAGACATATCCATAGGTGAGCTGCAGTCTGCGATTGGCTCTACACATGAAATCAGCTTCTCGTTTCGATACGCTGTCCTGCGTTTGCACGATAGTCGCCAACGGTGAATTCCCGTGGACAAGCGGTGAAACGCGCACGCGCTCACCGGAAACGCCGAATGCCGCAACCCGGCCCCGTTCGCTTTCAAGCCAGGACAGCCACTCATCCGTCTGGATCAGGTTTGGTTCCGGTTCGTGCAACAACAGCAGATCAACGTGATCCCGGCGCAATCTCGTCAAACTGTCATCAAGGCTCTTCCGTGCTGTCGCAACATGCCAGTCAACCGCTGGCTTGGAAATTCCGGGGATCAGTTGCCCGGCCGCTTTTCGAATTTTGACTTCCAGAAGAGACCGCGCCGGGCGCCAGGGTGAGTACAGACCCACCTTGGTCGTGACCGTGAGTTCACGACGCCGTGCCAACAACCGGCCCAAAGCATCTTCCGCGCTTCCAAACCCGTAATACGGGGCCGTATCGTAATGCGAAAAACCACCATCTGCGGCCGCCTCCAGCAACCTGACTTGCTGGGTGGTTGATTGAAGATGGTGAAGCATCGCGGTTCCAAATATGAAACGTGATACCTCGACGTCAGTACCGGGTATGTAAACCCGCCTCACTAGCTCGATCGCCTCGCCAGGATATGAGAGGAATCCGTCCACTGCAGATCAAAGCCTGCGTCGCGAAGCAATTGCTCAATCTCTGCCGGCGCATCTGGCTGCCCTCGCTGTGACAAGAGCGAGAAATGAACTTCGACACCAATTGTAACCAAGTCATTGCTGCGCAAGACCTGTTGCATACCGCGAAGAACGTCCAGTTCAAAACCTTCCACATCGATCTTGATAAAGGCGGGATATCCGTCGCTTCTGCGAGCGGCAAAGATATCACCTGTGGTCACATCTATCACGTCCGCATCCGCTGTATGGTTTTCGACCACGCGGCTTGTGGCACCAAGCTCATCCTCGCCCTGCATCAAGAACTGTTGGGATTCTTGCGACCCCATTGCCTTTGCAACGACTTTGACGTTGCTTAAGTTGCTGACTGCTGCTTCCAACTCTCGCCTGTTCAACGCACTGGGCTCGAATGCCACAACATGTCCCTCATCGCCAACGGCCTCGGCAAATTTCACAGTGTAGTGGCCGACATTTGCACCTATATCCCACACCGTTGAGCCTGCGGTTACGGCAGAAATCATGGCGACATCAAATGAACTTTCATATCCGTTTCGCCCCAGAAGCTTTGCCAGTAATTTGGTAACACCGACACTTCGAGCCACCGACCGCAACGCCAAAACCAGCTTGTTAGTTCTCCAGGTCACTGAACCATTTTCCTTTTTCCGCTTATTTTTCGGGAATGGTTGATTGAGAATCTCTGCGCCGCATGCGAATTTTCTTTGCCGGATTGCCGGCAACCACGGTCCAGGCTGCTACGTTGCGGGTGACCACGGCGCGGCCAAGAGCCACTGCGCCGGCCTCAATGGTAACGCCCGGTCCTACAAAAACGTCGGCGGCAACCCAGCTGTCATCCTGTAACTGGATCGGTGCGCCGGTCAGCGGAAAACTCGCAGAATTGTAATCATGGCTTGCCGTACAGATATGACTGTACTGGCTCACGAGAGCCCGTTCACCCAGCGAAACCGGAGCCACGTTGTAGCACTTCACGTAAGGTCCGATGCAACTTCCTTCGCGCATTTTGAGGTTCCATGGTGCCCAGATTTGTACACTTGGATAAGGATAAGTATTAGAGTCGATCGTCGCACCGAACAATCGCAGCAGCATCCGCCGCCAGGCATGAAAACCGATGGGTGTGGGCCGATACAGGAAAATCCACACCGACCGCCACGCCACCCGGCGTAACCGATGCACTAAGCCTATTGTTTCCAGCTGCGTCTCAAGCATCCAGGTTCGAATTCACAAGGTCACAAATGTCAGGGTTCGCTGCGATACGCGCTATCACAGTGTGTATGGTCTGGTGGCTCGCCACCATGAACCGACCAAGTATATAAATTGGCCATTTGCCGGGAAATCACATCCCAGCTGAATTCTTTTTCCATCCAGCGCCGGCCGCGCCTGCCCATGTCCAGACGCTGCTCAGGAGAAAGCGACATGGCTGTTTCAAGCGTCGCCGCCATGGCTTCTTCACCATGGTCGATCCACCAGCCGCAATCGTGAGTTTCCAAACCAGCCCACGGCGCACCTTTGGTCGAGATGACAGGCGTTTCGCACACCAGACTTTCAGCCACTGTCAGCGCGAAATTTTCACTCAATGTGGGTAAGGCAAACAGTTCGGCCCCCTGCAAAACACGGGTTTTTTCAATCCCGGCGACCGCCCCGGAAATCTGTACATTGTTGGCGCATTGTGTAACGGCCAGCGCCCTCAACTCTTCAACATAACCGGCCTCACCGGGTCCGACAATTTTCAAGTCCCATCCGGGAAATCTGCCTTCCAGCAATCCCCACGCACGGATTAGACGCTCAAGACCTTTCTTGGGATGTATCCTCCCCAGGGAAAGAATAGCAGGTCGATTGCCGTCGCCTCGTTTTTTGGCGGGTAGATCGGCCAGTGAAACATCAACACCGTTGGGAACAATCGTGATCGGCTGCTTCAGACCGAACTGTCGGCAACTTTCCAGTTCACTCTCACAGGTCACATGGACAACCTGCGCACCGCGCAATGCGGCATCCTGGAACAGAAATCGGACGACAGCTTTTTTTCGCTGCGAAAAACTCAAGGCCACCGGCTCGAGCATGCCATGTGGAGAAACCACGTACGGACGTCCTGTTCGCCTGGCCCACTGATGAACACTACGCGAGTGATGCGTCCACAGTCCGTGTGTGTGGACAACATCCGGTTGCCAGTCTGACAGTTCACCAAGCAATGCGGGGCTATACC
>JABDRA010000272.1 GCA_013041995.1 Anderseniella sp.
GAACTATTGTGTTGATTGGATAAAGTCGTTTTTTGTCTGCTCATCGGCTGCCTCAGTTCTTTCCAGTTTCGATAGCCGCCAGCAGACGGAGTTGGTTTATTTCCTGAGCAAATTCGTTCGCGGACACTTGCTCAATTTGTCGATTAATTATCAGTAATTGCTGTTCTAAAATGCTGGCCAGAAAATCTGCGGCGGAACTCACAGCGCGTCTCCTTTCGTGTTCATTTTGTTAACTATTACGCTTGAGGAGTGCACGTGGATCAGGCGGGACAGTAATGCGTCTGTCACGCTTGAAACTGGTCGGTAAAAGGAAATATTGCTTTCGGGTACTGCCGCCAACGATGTGAAGCGACCTAAAACATCCACTACGACAGGGAAAGTAACACCAGCCAGTCCGTCCTTCCGATTTACTAATCGAACAAAATGAGAGGAGGGGGGCTTGGAACATCTGCCGCAACGAGGTCGGCTGCTTCAAAAGCTGGCATTAGCGCATTTCGTCCAACGTGGCAGTTGATTGATCGGGCACCGGGCCGCTCAAACAGTTCTTGGGGCTCGTTCAATAGTCAATCGCTGTCGACTAGAGGCTGGCACTTGTCGCAGAGGTAGACACGTCGTCCACTGATTTCCAGCTGGCTGACAACACCCTCGCAGGAGGGACAGACCTCTTTGCCGAAGATGTTGGTGTTTTCCCGGTAGCGTCCACCGGACAGCTTTGCAGAATCCACCGTGACAATTGCATTCCGCCTTACGCCAATTTCCAAAAGCTTACGGGCATCCAGCCAGAGGCGCTCCAGCGTCGCGTCATCCAAGTCGCGGCCAAGTGTTAACGGGTGAACGCTTTCGCGCCACAGGATTTCGGTGCGATAGATGTTACCGATGCCCGCCATCACCGACTGATCCATGATCAGGCAACCAATTGATCTCCGGCTTTTTTTGATTTTCCGGAAAGCACGGATAGGTTCTGCGTCTCTGCGAAGGACATCAGGCCCAATTCGTTGCTTCAAGGATGACAAGCCGTGGTCATCAAGAATCTCGCAAATCGTCGGACCGTTAATGTCGACAGCATGCGTTGCACACACCAACCGCACTCTGACTGCGCCTCGGGCTGTTCTGAGTGGCAGCTTGTGCTTTCGGATACGCCCAAACAGGCCGAGGTGAATGTGCAACACCGAGCCATTTTCAAAATGATAAATCAGGTGCTTTCCGATTGCTTCAACAACGGAGCACGTCTGCCCGTCAAGGCGCGCAGCGCCGTCGGTAAATCTGCCCTGAGGAGATGTCACGCCTACGGAATGGCCGCCAAAGATCTTGTTATGCTCGAGTGCAGCTCGATGAATTGTATGGCCTTCCGGCATGCAGCCTCCATCTTAGACGAACAACGGACATCGCTGCATCGTGCGGCTCGCCGAACGCTTTGTTGCAATCACAACGGCCTATCGTCGTTCAGTTATCGGGAATGAAGTGGTAAGCTTTTGGCGACCGCTTCGTCGAAGGCGCTTATCGCAATGTCTTTAAGTACATGAAGATAACGAGTGGAAAACCTGCTCGGTTCAATCGACCCATGCTGCAAAATTTTAGGAATGAATAAATTTGCCAGAGGGTAAGAGGTCAACGGAAGAGTTGTCACAGCGTGCGCTGTGCTTAACTGCCACACCAGCCATAACAGTCTGCGAGAACATCGGTTCCGTAAAGCATCAACGGCGCCTGGCTTCCGTTTATCAGACTAACCATCTCCTTCACGACAACAAATGAACGAATTTGAATTTCAGAAAGATGCCCGCTTGAGCAGGTTATTCAGCTTGCTCAAAGCCGCGTTCAATCCTCCTGCTGGAAAAGCGCGCATCATCACGGCTATATTGCTGGGTCTCGTTTGCCATACGATATTTGCGGTTGCTGTCATATCTATGATTGTGGCGATGTGGTTTGGATTGTCCAAGTCGTTTGGTTCTGTTCCCTGGCCCTATGCATTCGTGACGAATGCGCTATTGCTGGTTCAATTTCCACTTACCCATTCCCTTTTGCTAACCGGTCCGGGCAGTCGCCTGCTGATAAAGCTTGTGCCCGGACCGCACGGCAAGACGTTGGCAACAACGACCTACGCAATAATTGCCTCGGTTCAACTGGTCCTGTTGTTTGTGTTTTGGACGCCATCAGGAATTGTGTGGTGGAAAGCCGAGGGTGTGGTACTTGCTCTCATCGCTACAGCTTATGCCGCGTCATGGTTGTTGTTGCTGAAGGCAAGTTTCGACGCTGGTGCAGAAGTCCAGTCTGGTGCACTTGGATGGATGTCTCTAATGGCCAACATCCGACCCAATTTCCCGGACATGCCAACCCTGGGTGTGTTTCGTTGGATCCGCCAGCCCATCTACGTTGCATTCGCTCTCACCCTGTGGACAGTTCCTACCTGGACGCCAGACCAACTAGGTCTTGCTGTCTCCTTTACTGCCTATTGTCTGTGCGCGCCGCGCCTGAAAGAAGCTCGGTTCCTGGCGCGCTACGGTGACAGGTTTCAAAAATATCGCCAACGGGTGCCTTATGCATTACCAAGGTTAGTCAGCAGTCGAAAGAACGACAGAAAAGCTCCGTGATGATCCTTCATCCAGTCGGTCTGGCGCCCGCTGTGCATGGCTGCAGCAACTGGTCTGATCGGGAAGCCGCACGATGAATACGGTTGGCGCGCGACAACAGCCGGTGGGACCATGCGGACTGAAGGCATCAAGATCCTTAAGACCTGCGCAAATAGACCCGTGCGACGCGCTGCCGAAACATCAATGATGTTGGTTTTTCAGGCTCGACACTCTTGTTGGTGCGATCGCAACAGCAAGCATTTTCTCGTTTTGACATCCGGTGACCAGATCAGCGATCTGATAGCGATTCTGATATGCCTGCCTGATGGCACCCGCTCCACTCACGATTGAAACGCCAATGATCAGCACGATATTTACAAATACACTCTGCTGAGCGATTGCTGATC
>JABDRA010000434.1 GCA_013041995.1 Anderseniella sp.
GGCTTCCTGTTCCTGATGAATGCGTTGGCGGTATTCCTGCGCAAGCAGTTTGAGCGCCGTTGGTAGTATTTGAAATTTTTGAATTTGGTTCGATTGGAGCAATAAAATGGACGCTGCGGTAGTGGAAACTGACACACGCCATAAAGCCATCATGACCCCGGCTGAGCCGCTGATCATGCAGCAGGGCACACCGAAGATTGTGACTGAGGATGTCACCGTCCACTACGCTGAAAAGCAGGCGATTTTCCCGTTGGACATCAGTATTCCCGACCGCGCCGTATCGGCCTTTATCGGTCCATCAGGCTGTGGCAAGTCAACATTTCTGCGCTGTATCAATCGCATGAATGACACGATCCCGATCTGCCGTGTCGGTGGCAGGATCACCATTGACGGCAGCGATATCTATGACCCGGACCTTGATGTTGTACAGTTGCGGGCACGCGTCGGGATGGTGTTCCAGAAGCCCAATCCGTTTCCCAAGTCGATCATGGAGAATGTCGCCTATGGTCCGCGTATACACGGCCTGGCCCAATCCAAGACCGATCTTGAGGAAATCGTTGTCAATTCGCTCAAGCGCGCCGGTCTGTTCGAAGAAGTAAAGGATCGCCTCGATGCACCCGGTACCGGCCTTTCAGGCGGCCAGCAACAGCGGCTGTGTATTGCACGCGCCATCGCGGTCAACCCGGATGTGATTTTGATGGACGAACCGTGTTCGGCGCTGGACCCGATTGCCACAGCCCGCATCGAGGAGCTCATTAGTGAGTTGCGCGAAAACTATTGCATCGTGATTGTGACGCACTCCATGCAGCAGGCAGCGCGCGTTTCGCAACTCACCGCATTCTTTCATTTGGGAACGCTGGTTGAGGTGGGCGATACCGAAGCCATTTTTACCAACCCGCAAGAGCGCCGCACACAGGATTACATCATGGGCCGGTTTGGCTGACCTGCCGTCACCACCTTTGCCCATACCAGAAAGGTTGAACCCGAATGACCACACATATTGTTTCTGCATTCGATGAGGATCTCGGAAAGCTGCGCAATCTGATCGCCCATATGGGTGGCCTGGCGGAGGACCAGTTCGGCAAGGCCATCGAGGCCCTTTCCACCTCTGACCGTGTCAAGGCCGAGCACATCATTGCAGCCGATGACAAGATTGATGCTCTGGAAAAGGACGTTGAGGAAAGTGCCATCAAGCTGATCGCCATGCGTCAGCCCATGGCGGGAGATTTGCGCGCCATTATGGTCGCCATCCGGATTTCGTCCGATCTGGAACGGATCGGCGACCTGGCCAAGAATATCGCCAAGAGGACCCTTGCCGTGAACGAGCCATTGCCGCGGTCGGTCAATGCGGGAATGAACCGGATGGCGGACCTTGCTCTGGAACAACTGGCCGATGTGCTGGATGCCTATGCCAGCCTTGATACCCAGAAGGCCATTGACGTCTGGCACAATGACAGCCGCATCGACACGCTCTACAATTCGGTGTTTCGTGAATTGCTGACCTACATGATGGAGGACGCACGCACCATCGGCATGTGTACCCATCTGCTGTTCGGCGCCAAGAACATTGAACGCATTGGGGACCACACCACCAACATTGCCGAGAACATCCACTATCTGGTGACCGGTCATCCGCTGGATGGCCCGCGTCCAAAGGAAGACAGCACGTCCCTGACCCCCATCGAAGCGCGTGCCAAAAAGTAATACGGCCACACGGAGCCTGCGAATGCCTGCAAGTGTATTGATTGTTGAAGACGAAGAGCCGATCCAGGAGTTATTGGCCTACAATTTTGAAGCCGAGGGCTACACTGTCCGCACACTTGACGGCTCCGAGGACGTGGTCCGCGACGTGCTCAATGATACCCCGGATATAATCGTACTGGACTGGATGTTGCCCAACCTGTCGGGCATAGAGATTTGCCGGTCTTTAAGGGCGCGTTCTGAAACCCGTGAAGTGCCGATAATCATGTTGACGGCGCGTGGCGAGGAAACCGAGCGGGTGCGTGGTCTTGCAACCGGCGCCGACGACTACGTGGTCAAGCCGTTTTCGGTGCCGGAGCTTCTGGCGCGGGTAAAATCACTGCTGCGCCGATCCAGCCCGGATGCCGTCGCCGACATGTTGCAGGCCGGCGATATTTCGCTCGACCGCCGCACACGCCGGGTCCAGCGCTCCGGGCGCGACATCGATCTGTCGCCGACCGAATTCAAACTGCTCGAACACATGATGCAGACGCCCGGGCGTGTCTATACCCGCTCGCAACTGCTCGATTCAGTCTGGGGCAGGGACGTCTATGTGGACGAGCGCACCGTGGATGTGCATGTGGGCCGGCTGCGCAAGTCGATCAGCCGGTCACGGGAGCTAAACCCGATCCGCACCGTGCGCGGCATGGGCTATTCGTTTGACGAGCGCTTTGGCGCAGTCAAGGAGTGAAGGGCTGCAAGCCCAAAAAAATCCGGTGAAGCTAATGCTCCACCGGATTGGATAGAATAATTGTTGTAGCAGTCTGCTCAGCCTGTGCGGCGACTTCTGTCGCGCTGTGGTTGATAGGCGAGCGCCGCATGACCTGCACAATAAGGTGCGCCGTCCTTGGGTGCCTTGCCGCAGAAACAAAACTCTTCACTGCCGGGATCGCCAATCGGCCAGCGGCAGGTCTTGTCTGACAACATCAAAATAGTGACCCGCTCACCAACCGGAATATCGGCAATATGGATCGGTACCGGTTCCAGCATGGGCTCAGGCTTCACTGATGCCAGAGGCTTGAGTGCATTATTGCCTGATGTGCGCGGCGTGCTGCTTGACGCACTTGTCCTGCCGGGATGGCTGGGTTCACGTGTCTTGCGGGTGCGTGGTGTGGAAACCCGGGCGCGTGTCACGCGTCCTGACAGCCCCATGCGGTGAACCTTGCCGATCACGGCATTGCGGGTCACGCCACCTGCAAGCTTTGCTGCAATCTGGCTGGCGCTCAGACCTTCGGCCCACATCTTCTTCAGCGCCTCGACGCGGTCGTCGGTCCAGGGAAGTTTTTGCGGGGGTTCACCCGGTAATTGTTCATCGCTCACGAGCGGAATCCTTCTTCGATCGCCGGCCATTATCGGTTCGGCGTGAAACGCATATGTACGGACTGAATTCGCTACATTTCGTAGACTGTGATCGGGACCCTACTAAATAGGCTGAATCTGGCGCAAGAGTCAGGCAAGGGATTTCACCGGTTTTCCCCAGCTTCGGCCCAAAAACATGGTTAACGACAAGTTAATCCCCAGCTTTGTGGCAGGTCGATGCGGCGTTCTGACTCAGGCAGGCCGCATAATCCAATTTTGAGACCAAATAAGGCAAATTTCTCTATGGGGAGTTCGCGTTGCCAATGTACAAAAAACACAATATACTGACTTTTCGACGATATTCGCGCCGCCGCTTGCCGGTGGCGTTTGCTGTTTGAAGGCTTGGCGTGTCCTGAAAGGTCTGTTTGAGTATGACACAAGCTGTTTTGCCGACTTATAATCGCACGGCGTTTTCCATTGAAAGCGGCAAAGGGCCATGGGTAAAGGCCTCTGACGGACGCACGATGCTTGATTTCGGGGCAGGCATAGCGGTCAATTCATTGGGGCATTGCCATCCACATCTGGTGGACACCCTCAAAAAACAGGCTGAAAAGCTGTGGCATACGTCAAATCTGTATCGCATTCCCGAAGGCGAGCGCCTTGCTGAACGTCTGTGTGAGGCAACTTTCGCAGACACGGTGTTCTTCACCAATTCCGGTGCGGAAGCGATGGAGTGCTCCATCAAGATGGCGCGCAAGTACCACGCCGCGTCGGGTCATCCTGAAAAATTCCGCCTGATCACGTTCGAGGGTGCATTTCACGGCCGCACACTGGCAACAATTGCCGCCGGCGGCCAGCAAAAGTACATAGACGGGTTTGGGCCTGCCGTTGAAGGCTTTGACCAGGTGCCGTTTGCCGATCATAAGGCAGTTGAAAAGGCCATCGGGCCTGAAACAGCCGGTATTCTGATCGAACCCATCCAGGGCGAAGGCGGTATCAGGCCGGTGCCTGCCAAATGCCTCAAGGGCTTGCGCGAACTGTGTGACAGGCACGGCATCCTGCTGGTATTTGACGAGATCCAGTGCGGCATGGGGCGTACCGGCAAACTGTTTGCCCATCAGCACTCGTCCATCGTGCCTGATATCATGGCATCGGCTAAAGGCATTGGCGGCGGCTTTCCGCTGGGTGCCTGCCTTGCAACGTCGGAAGCGGCCAAGGGTATGGT
>JABDRA010000435.1 GCA_013041995.1 Anderseniella sp.
TACCGGGACCGGATTGGCCGGTCCTGTAAGCGACGGGAAGCACTTATGTCCAGTAAGAAACAAACATCATCGTCAACTAAGCGCTCCGAGGCGACCAAGGTCTCCGGGAGCAGGCAATCCCAAGAGCAGGTTAAGCAGGCCACCAAGAAACAGCAGCTGATCGGCTTGTTGTCTGGAGAAAAGCTGGTGACGGTCGAGATACTCAGCAAGGCACTCGACTGGCAAACCGAGACACACGGCTGACTTGCCACCTTGTTCGCCTGGATCAATGGTCTCGGCGAAGACACCAATCCGCTAACTGCCCGGAACGACCGGTGAATTGCGAAGTCAAAATGTCAGGGTGGGTTTGGGGTAGGTGGCTGGCTGGGGAACCTGGATTCGAACCAGGACTAACGGAGTCAGAGTCCGTGGGTCTACCGTTAACCTATTCCCCAATACTCATGCCAGATGAGTGCTATACAGGTGGCTTAGCCAATTCTGCTCGCCGGTGTCAAGTCTGGTGATCCCTGGTGCTTTTGCTGCTTGCGCTCAGCGGACGGCTTTACTGTCACCCAACCGCATCGCAAGATTTTCCCGTCGGTGTTCATGGTCGGGAATTAACCTGTCTCTGCGTTGCAGGCACGGCGTTTCCGGAATTCATTTTTCAAAATTGCTGCATCCGACCTGCCAACAGCGAACCCTCCCTTGAACGGTGCGGCGAAGGGCGGGCGTGGCAGGTCGTCCCAGGTCAGATATCCCTTCCAAACAAGACCATACAGCAATCCAACGAGATGTTGATCGTTGATGGTTGCATAATAGTGTGGGATATCCGGCTTTTCGTATGCAATGCTGTGATAGAAGTGCTTCTGATACTGTTTGAAGGCCTTTAGAACAGGGCGCCTCAATGCCGCCGAGCAGCGCTTCGCGTTCAGTGCAAGCAGCGCTTCAAGCACCGCTTTTCTTCTCCTGAAGCGGTTGTAGTCATAATCTTCTTTAGCCACTTCTGCAAACATTGGCGATGGAATGGGCAGGAAAAACGGACCATACGGCATGCTTGGTACCGGTGGAGGACTTCCGTCATCAGGAGACGAAGGAACAATGCTCCTGCCAACTTTCCAGTACGGGCCAATGTCGCCATACGCCGTGCGCAGTTGTTTTCGCATTCTGTCTAGATCGGCTTTGATTTCCTCCGGTGGCATGTCTTCCTCGTGCACTGGCAGAATGTCCATCAGTGCGGTGGTGACGGCTGCTCGCACGTCAGGAGACAGGTAAGCTAAAACGCCGCCAAATACGGCGGCGCAGAACACGGCTGCTTGTAGGATGAACCGGAGATCAAACATCAGATTATCCGCTTGTGAACACAATACTTACTGTCAGTATGCGGCGTTCTGTTGAATCAAGCGTTAACCCGTGTGGTTGTGGATCATGCTCTAGCTGCGCAGTTTCTGCAGCAAGGAACCAAGCCCGGTGTCTTTCCGCAAGGATGCTGCCGCTGTTGCTGCTGCTGGAGCTTCCGCTGCAGGTTGCCCGATTGCCATGCCGGCTACATCAAGCGGCTTCTTCAGCAATGATGAACCTGCACCGGCTACGGCCGCTGCCGGAGCAGGAGCCGCTGCGGCTGGTGCCGCAGCAACTGGTGCCGAGGCAGGTGCGGCCGCTGGCGCAGGGGCAGCTGCAGGTGGCTGGGCTACAGGAGCCTGAGCGGCAGGTTGCGGCGCAACGTCGGTCTGGGGTGCGCCAGCAGGGGCATTTTCAGCTTCCTGTTCGGCAAACTGGCCGGTCTCGGGGTTGAAATCAGCCGCTTCCGGCGCAGAATCCTCGTAACCGACATCATAGGACTGCATGCGCCAGCGCGCGACGATGGCTTCCAGGAAGCCTTCATCCGGCACGTCGATGCTCCAGTTGCGTGTGAACGACGCCGTAGAACTCTTCGGCAGGGCATGGCGCGGCAACAGATCGAATTTTATGCGGGTCGGCAGGGATACACCTTCACCAAATGTGACGGCTTCGCCTGTTCCCATTGTCGGCATGAACTCCATCAAAGAGGCGGCCGCATCGGAAATACCGGCTTTCAGAATCTCCTGGTCGCGCTCATTGGTCAGACGCATGGAAAACACGGTGTTGCACTGTGACAGGATGGTCGGATCGAGTTCCGACGGGCGCTGAGTGATAATGGCCAGCGACACGCCGTATTTACGACCCTCTTTGGCAATCCGCGAAATGGCTCGTTTTGTCGGCTCAAAACCGCTGGACTTGTCGGATGGCACATAGCGGTGGGCTTCTTCGCAAACAAAGGTAATCGGCACGCGGCCCTGGCTCCACAGGCCAAAGTCAAACGCCATGCGCGCCAGCACAGACACACAGACATTGATCACTTCTGACGGCAGGCCGCCGAGTTCAAGCACCGTGATCGGCTTGTCGTTGACCGGAATACGGAAGATGCGACCAACCACTTCAGCCATATTGTCGGAAATCGTCATATGGCCGAACATGAAGGCATAACGCGGGTCGCGGGTCATGGTTTCGAGGCGTGCCTTGAGCCGCTTGAACGGAGCAAGTTCACCTTTCAGGTCGAGTTTACCGAGATGTTCCTCGATCAGGCTCATCAGATCGGACGAGCGATACGGCACCGGTGTATCGACGCCCAGATTCATCGTGTCACCAGGGTCCTTGGAGCGCAGGCTTGGCGCTGCCACCTGGTCGCGGCGCGTACTGGCGGCGTAGCGGGCCTTGGCGAGAGGGATCAGCTCGCGCAGAATTTCAATGTCCTGTTCCCGGTTTGGCTGGTTGCCGATCAGGATTTCAACGAATTCCTCGAAATTCAGCATCCAGAACGGCAGCGACATGTTCGCCGGCTGAATGACTTCCGCGTATTCCTTGAACGAGGACGCATATTCACGGTGAACATCGAGCAGAAGAATGTGTGCTTTCGGGTTTTTTTCCAGAATGCGGCGCAAGATCAGCGCCACCGAACATGACTTGCCGGTACCGGTTGTGCCCAGCACGGCAAAGTGCTTGCCGAGCAGTTCATCAATCTTGACCATCGCCGGGATTGTTATGTCCTGCTGAATGTGGCCGATGCGGATCGACGTGTCTTCGTCGCTGGCATAAGCCATTGACAGTTCAGTCTGGGACGCACGCGAAACAATGTCGCCGAGGCCGGGATAGGACGACACACCACGCCGGAAGCTCTTGGGGTTGCCGTGATCGTCCTTTGGCAACTCGCCGATGAACTCAACCTCGACAATACGCATTTCCTGCTCCGGATTTTCATGCGACGGAGTGGGAGAGCTCAGGGCTGAAACCAGCGCCAGCGTAATGGTTGCTTCGGTATCGACTTTCAACAGCGTGCCGATTTCCGGCGAACCATCATTGCCGGCGGAAAACGCATCATCGGCATCCAGCAGAATGATGGCATGGGCGCCGGTCACGGCTACAAGGCGGCCAATGCGTTCACTGGCCATGTTCATGGGCCCGCGCGAGGAAGTGACAGCAATGGGTTGCGTGGTCATAAGGTGTGCCTTCTAATGAACCGGCTGTGCCGGCAAATCTGTTTCAGCCTGGGCTGTATCGGGTTGTGCCGAAGCGGTTTCCGCCTCGATGTAAATGTCATCAACTACGCCAATCGGAATGATGAACCGGGCGCAAGTGCCGACATTCAGCTGGCTTTCCAGCGTAAATTTGCCGCCGTGGGATTTGATCAGCGCAACCGAAATGGGCAATCCCAGACCGGTTCCCTCATTGGCCTCAAGACGGCCGCTGCGCACCTGGCCAAACGGCTGTGTCGCCATTTGCAGTTCTTCCTGGCTCATGCCGCGGCCGGTGTCGGTGACGGAAAACGCAACATAACCATTGCCTTCGGCCACTACGTCGACAACCACTTTGCCATCTTTCTCGGTGAATTTGACTGCATTGCTCAAGAGGTTGAGCATGACCTGTTTCAACCGAAGGGGATCAGCCTTGATCGGCGGCAGGTCGTCGGCAATGTTGCAGATGACACTGACACCCTGCTCGGCGGCGCGCATCTCCACAAAGTGGACACAGCTCTCCACCATCGGTTTGATATCCAGCATTTGCAGGTCGACGGTCAGGGCGCCGGCCTGAATTTTGGACACATCGAGAATTTCGTTGATCAGCTGCAGCAGGTGTTGCGCGGCATCGTTGATATAGGTGGCATACTGATCGGTCTGCGTATCCGGCAGATCCTTGTGCGACTGCATCATGTCGGAGAAGCCGATGATGGCATTGAGCGGAGTGCGCAACTCATGGCTCATGGATGCGATGAATTCGGATTTCGCCTTGGACGCAAGTTCAGCCTCGACACGGGCCGGGTTCACGGCAAGCGCGGACTTCTCCTGGGTAACTCCCAGACGGATTTGTTCGGAGA
>JABDRA010000440.1 GCA_013041995.1 Anderseniella sp.
TCTTGGCATAGACGAACAAGGGGCGAGATACTTTGTACTCACCGGATGCAATAGCGTCGAAGCTTGGATTAACGCCTTCAACAGCAGCACCCTTGATCTTGTCCTGGTTTTCTTCAAGGAATGAATACCCGAAGATACCGAAGGCATCCGGGTTGGCCTCAAGTTTCTGGACGATCAGGTTGTCGTTCTCGCCGGCTTCAACAAAGCCGCCGTCTTCGCGCATTGTGTCGGAGACAGTGCGGAATGCCTTCTTGTCTTCCCTGGCGAGTGCCTTGAGGCTTTCAAAGCTCTCGGCACCTGGACGCATGACCAGCTCAACGAAGGCATCACGGGTACCGGACGTCGGTGGAGGGCCGAGAACCTCGATCTTCTTGGCGGGCAGCGATGCATCGATGTCCGACCACATCTTGTTCGGGTTGGGCACCATCTTGCCGTCCGCACCTGGAACTTCCTTGGCCAGCGCCAGGAAAATCTGCTGCTTGGTCAGCGCCACATCCGATGCGCCCTTGGAGTGCGAGAAGGTAATGCCGTCAAAACCGACCTTGATTTCAATGATGTCGGTCACACCGTTCTTCTGGCACATTTCAAATTCTGACTTCTTGATCGCGCGCGATGCGTTGGAAAGGTCAGGGTGATCGGCGCCGACACCGGCACAGAACAACTTCATGCCGCCACCGGTACCGGTGGATTCGACAACCGGCGTCTTGCCGGCTGACTTGCCGAACTGTTCAGCAACAGCGGTGGTGAACGGATAAACTGTCGAAGACCCGACGATGCGGATCTGGTCGCGCGCCTGCGCAGCACTTGCCGCTGCAATGGCAGCCAGCGCAACAGTGGCCGTAAGAAGGGTGCGTTTGAGCATGATGATTTCCCTGGTGTAATGTTGAACGAGGAGCTCCTCATGAGCACCTCTTCAAATCTAACAAGGCAACCAGTATTCCTGATGTCATGCAGTTATGTGACAGCTACATGACAATTGGATGACGCATTAAATAATTGAAATAATTATATTTATTCTGCAGCTTTGGCCAACTCGCTGGAGACCGGAAGGGTGAACCTGAAGGTGCTGCCCTCGCCCTTGCGCGATGTGATGTCAAGGTTGCCGCGATGGCGCAGGGCAATGTGCTTGACGATGGCCAGTCCAAGCCCGGTGCCACCGCCGGAACGGCTCTCCTGCACACTTACCCGGTAGAACCTTTCCGTCAGGCGCGGCAGATGTTGCGCATCGATGCCGGCGCCATAATCGGTTACATCAAGCTCAATTCGCACCCGTTTGGTATCGTGCGAAACAGATACATCCACTCCACGCCCGCTCGCGCCGTACTTGATGGCATTTTCGATGAGATTTTGGGTAATCTGAATCAACTCATCCCGCTCGCCATCGACGATCATGCCCGGTTGTGCAGCCACGCGTATTTCGCAGCCGGCCTCGGATGCCCGTGTCGCCAGAAGCTCCGCGCTGTAGCGCGCCACTTCGGACATGTCGACCTGATCTGAAGGCGTGCGGTGCAAATTCATCTCGATGCGTGACAATGACAGCAGATCATCGATCAGGCGTCGCATGCGATGGGCCTGTTCCAGCATCCTGCCCAGAAACTTTTCACGGGCTTTTGCATCGTTCCTGGCTGAGCCTTGCAGGGTTTCGATGAAACCGGTCATGGACGCCAGCGGTGTGCGCATTTCATGACTGGCATTGGCAACGAAATCTGCGCGCATTTTTTCAAGTTGCTGCTGTGTGCTCAGGTCGCGCAGCAGGACAGCTACCGCGGGCACTCGCTCACCTGTCAGGGCTGGGACCGGTGTTATGAACACTTCGAACAGCCTGCCGCCGCCGGTGCGGCGTTCATAGTGCACCTGATCCGGCACCCCACTGTCGGCAACGCGCTCTGTTGCTTCCAGCACGGCCGGCGCACGGATATGCTGGGAGAGGTGTTGGCCGACCATGTCCTGACCTGTCAATTCAGTTGCCTGCCTGTTGTGGGAAAGGATGACACCACTGCCATCGAGCATGATGAAAGGATCAGGGACTGCACGGGTGATGGCATCCAGAATTGCCGCAGTATCAGGTTGCAGTCTGCTGCGGCCGGCCTCATCATTGCGAGGCTGGGTCCGCGCGTCATCATCAGACGATTGCCGGTTCCAGATCATAAAAGGAAACATGATCTTAAAATGATGCCATGGCAATATGACAAACATGCAGGATGACCCGCGCACCGGACCGGATGAGGACGAGATCTGGGCCTTTATGGAGGCCGGATCGCAGTTTCACCCGGCAGATACCGGACGACTGACAATCAGTGAACAACGCCGGTGCTATGACAATTTGTGTGCTCATTTTCATGCCGGGAGACCGGATGACATGCAGGTGACGGACATGACCTGTCCAGGCCGTGGCGGTGACATTGCCTTGCGCCGATATGTGCCGGCAAAGCGCAGCAGTGGCGGTGCCGCCATCTACATGCATGGCGGCGGGTTCATTCTGGGCGGCCTGGACAGTCATG
Source organism: Anderseniella sp. (assembly GCA_013041995.1). Classification (GTDB taxonomy): domain Bacteria; phylum Pseudomonadota; class Alphaproteobacteria; order Rhizobiales; family Aestuariivirgaceae; genus Anderseniella. The sequence goes on from JABDRA010000440.1 coordinate 2,502, forward strand.
ACGATATTTGCTGCGGCATTGCGCGGGATGCAGGTGTCACAGTGGTGGCCGTTGATTACCGACTCGCGCCGGAACACATCTTTCCGGCCGCGTTTGATGACTGTGTGGCAGCGATAAACTGGATTTTCGACAATTCAGACTTGCTGGACATCGATCCCCGCCGGACTGTGCTTGCGGGGGACTCAGCCGGTGGCAATCTGGCCGCAGCGGTCTGTCTCGCAAGGCGCGATCTGGGCCAGAAAATGCCTGCCGGGCAGGTGCTGGTTTACCCGGCACTGGGTGGTGACAAGGCCAAAGGCTCCTATGTGTCGCGCCGTCATGCGCCGGGGCTGACGACCGCAGATATGGAAAACTACGAGCGGATGTATCTGGGTGCGGACGCGGTTCATAACCGATCGTCAAAGTTTTATGCGCCGCTGCATGAAAACAATTTCGCTGGCCTGCCGCGCGCGTTCCTGGTGGCGTGCGAATGGGATCCGCTGCGCGATGACTGTTTCGATTATGCCACCTGCCTGCAGTCGGCCGGCGTAGCAGCCCAGGTGCGCCATGAGCCGGAACTGGTGCATGCCTGTTTGCGGGCACGCCACTCATCGCCTGCAGCCAAAGCCATGTTCGCCGCCATCACCACAGTAATTTCAGACATGTCGCAATGACCACGATCATTAACCAGTTTCCCCGTCAGGTGCGTGAGATTGAAAACCAGTGGATCACCGTGTCTGACGGCACACGGCTGGCGGCACGTATCTGGCTGCCCGCAGATGCCGAAGACAGCCCGGTTCCGGCAATTCTGGAATATCTGCCATATCGCAAGCGCGACGGCACCGTTGAGAGGGATCAGCTCACACATCCGTATTTTGCAGGCCACGGCTATGCCTGTGTGCGGGTCGACATGCGCGGCTGTGGCGAGTCCGAAGGCGTGCTGGAGGACGAATACAGCCAGCGCGAACTCGATGACGGCGTGGACGTGATCAACTGGCTGGCCGAACAGGGCTGGTGTACCGGCAAGGTCGGCATGATGGGGATCTCGTGGGGCGGCTTCAACGGCCTGCAGATCGCCGCCATGCGGCCGGAGCCTTTGAAAGCGGTTATCACGCTGTGTTCCACAGACGACCGCTATGCAGATGACATTCACTTCAAAGGCGGCTGCCTGATCAATGAAAATCTCGGCTGGGGCGCCACCATGCTGTCTTATTCATCACGCCCGCCGGACCCGGCGCTGGTCGGTGATGGCTGGTTCGACACATGGATGCAGCGCCTCGATAATGAACCGTTCCTGGCTGCACGGTGGCTGCACCACCAACACCGGGACGACTATTGGAAGCATGGCTCGGTATGTGAGGACTACTCAAATATCGAGGCTGCCATACTGGCTGTCGGCGGCTGGAACGACGCCTATTCCAACGCAATATTCCGGATGCTGGCGCATCTGAAAGCACCGGTAAAAGCCATCATCGGACCATGGGCGCACAAGTACCCGCATTTTGCGGTTCCCGGCCCGCGCATCGGTTTCCTGCAGGAAGCCCTGAGATGGTGGGATTTCTGGTTGAAGGGCGAGGCCACGGGCGTGCTGCGTGACCCGGCCGTGCGCGCCTATGTCATGGCGTCGACACCACCGGCAGCCCTGCCGCCCCACATACCCGGCAGATGGATATCGGAGGCAAGCTGGCCCGGCCACTCCAGCCAGCCGAACCGGCTCTATCTGACAGTGGACGGATTGCGTGAAAGCCCCGGTGAGGAG
>JABDRA010000450.1 GCA_013041995.1 Anderseniella sp.
GGGCAAAATGCGGTCCAGACAGACGCTGCACCACCGCGCGCGCCAACCGTCAACAAGGCATCCGGACGGTCTGTGCGTCCATCCATAACCGGAACCTGGCCGGAGGGGGATGGCAACAGGCTGACGGTCGAAATTGCCGGCAAAACCTATGAACTGGGCAAAAACGGCGAACTGACCAGTGACGGCAGTGGCAACTGGACCCTCAAACTCGGTAAGGACCTTTCCGACAATACCTATGATGTCGTGGTCATTGTTACGGACAAGGCCGGGACCAGTTCGGCAGACCGCGGATTTGGCGAGGTGGTTGTAGATACCTCGGCGCCTGCAGTACCAACGGTCAACACCCTGCTTACACGTCAGCGCAAACCGGTGATCACAGGTGCCTGGCCATCTGCAGAAGCTGAAAGTTTAAGTATTTCAGTGGCTTCCAGAACCTATGTGGCGGGAGCCGGGGACGGCCTGGTAACCGACGGCAACAACTGGACCCTGCGGATCAGCGACAATATGGACGACGGCACCTATAATGTGTCGGCCAAGGCCATCAGTTCAACCGGCAGTGTTGCTGTGGACGCCAGTGAAGCTGAACTGACGATAGATGCAACACCACCGGGCGTTCCGACAGTCAACACCTATAAGGCCAAGCACCCGCGTCCGCTGCTTTCAGGCACCTATCCGGAAGCCGATGCCGTCACCATGGCGGTGTCATTCGACGGTGAAACATATGCCATGGGCGGCTCTGATCTGCTGACATCGGACGGCAAGGGCAACTGGTCTGTGCTGACCCCGAAAGATTTGCCGCCCGGCAGCTATGATGTAAAAGTTGTCGTTGCAGACAAGGCCGGAAATCAGCGCTCGGATACTACAACCAACGAAATAGAGATCGTGGCTCCGGAACAGGCAAAACCCGCAGAGCCGGCTATTGCTTCGCAAGCCGTGTCTGCGAGCCAGTGTCAGGGCCTGTTTGACAAGGTCCTGGCAGAGCAGCAAATAGAGTTTTCGCCTGGAAAAGCCGGAATACCGGGCAAAAACGAAAACCTGTTAAACAGGCTCATGGGGGTGATCAAACAGTGCGGGGATGTGAAAATCGAAATTGGTGGTCACACCGACTGGCAGGGTCCGGGAAAATATAATCAGGTATTGAGCGAACGGCGCGCCAATGCGGTACGTGATGGGCTGCTGGCCCGTGGCGCCAGTGCAGACAACATATCCGCAGTCGGGTATGGTGAAAGCCACCCGATTGCCGACAACAGGACCAGAAAAGGCCGCGCAGCCAACCGGCGCACGGAATTCAAGATCCTGGAGCAAGATGGGTCCAACTGAACCCATTCCGATCCAAACTGAGGGAGTTGAACAATGAATGCCTGGAATTTCAACGATGCGATGACCGTTGCCAGCCATAACTGGCACTGGCTAGCGGCGGCAATGGTGCTGGGACTTATTGTTGGCTGGGTAACATGCCGCAGTGCCGACGCGCACTAATGCCAACTGGATTTGCCCGAATCTACGGGCTTGATCCGGAGCATGCAACCAACCTGTACGTAGGTATGCTGTAATAATCTGGAAAACTGAAATTTGTGGTTTTTGGCTGATCCGATCAAAAACCATTCCACTCCAGAGCGCCAGAATCAAAGGAAAATGGACAATGCCGCAACTCTCTCTTGAACTAATGCTCCTGATGTTGCTCGCGTTTTTGATCGGGTGCATTGTGGGGTGTCTGTTCCGCACAATGTTTGCCACCGATCAATCACCGGCAGTAAAACCCGCTAAAACCAGCGACAGCAAAAAGGAAACGGTTGCTGCAGATGGGCCTCAGCCCGAAACCGCACCAGTAGCTGTTTCGAAAACCAAACCGGCGCCTGAACCCAAGCCTGAACCCGATGCCAAGCCTGCACCTGAAGCCAAGCCTGCGATATCCGAACCAGCAGCAAAGGCGGCCGCTGCGCCCGTGGCCACGGGTAAGCCGGTTCGTCCAAAGGGATTGCCTGGTGCGCGTGACGGTAAACCCGACAAGTTGCAGATGATTTCCGGTGTTGGTCCGAAACTGGAAAAAACGCTGCATGGTCTGGGTTATTTCCACTTTGACCAGATTGCGGCGTGGGGCCAGGATCAGGTTGACTGGGTGGATGAACATCTGCGCTACAAGGGTCGTATAGAGCGGGACGAATGGATTGCCCAGGCCAAGCTGCTTGCAGCAGACGACATCGAACAGTTCAACAAGCTTTATGGAACAGGTGGGTCGGCAAAGGCCAGACCGGCAAAGCCGAAACCCGCCAGTGAAAAGAAATAGCTGAATTTCCCGCGTCTGGCGGTGTTGGCGGAGCGAGTGCATTTAGGTTCAGGACCCTAATGCACGTGCATCAGCAGTCGGATATCAACGACGCGATTGTCTTTTTGCCTTCTCCACACCCTGAGGCAGGCGTGGCGGTGGCTGACGCGCCACCACCCCCGCCGCCACGATTGATGTCGCGGAGCATTGTGTGTTTCCGGTGTCCCAGCCGGGTGCGATACACATGCACGTTCTGCATCACTTTCTGCACGTATTTCCGGGTCTCGGTGATCGGGATGGATTCAATCCAGTCAATGGCATCAACTTGACCCTTGCGCGGGTCGCCGTACGCTTTCAGCCACTTAATGGTGTTGCCGGGCCCTGCATTATAGCTGGAAAATCCCATGATATAGGAGCCTTTGAACTCCTTGATCATGTCACCAAGATAAGCTTCGCCCATGGAAACATTAAGCGCGGGCTTTGACGTCAAATGATCTGTCTTGTAACCGCGTAATTTGTACTGTCTGGCAATCAGCTTGCCTGTTCCCGGCATGATCTGCATGAGGCCCCTGGCACCGGCGTGACTGCCGGCCACAGCATTGAACTCGCTTTCCTGTCGTGACAGGCCCAGAATGACCGCGCGCTCGACCTTGTTGTTGATGGTTTTCCAGGCCGGAACCGCGTTCACGGGATACGCCCAGTTGTCGACATCAAGCCCGAGGCTCCCGAAAGCCTTGGCCAGCCTTACGGCCGCAAAATTTCCCGCGTGGGTGTGAATGTGGTCAATGGCAGCGGCAGCTTCGTCACGCGATTTGATGGCCCGCGCGATCGGAAACAGAAATGGTAAAATCTGGTTTTTTCCGCCGGCACGCGCCAGCAGGTGGGCAGCGCGGAAAATCTCAACCGACCTGACACTTTGCTTGGCGCCGGCAGTGGCCTTGCCGGTGACAATCTTCAGCGGTTTTTTGCCCAGGCCCAGTTTTGCGAGCGATAACTGACCATAAAACAGTGTCGGTGAGGCCGCAGCCATGCGATACGCTTCTTCAGCGCGGCCGTTTTCTCCCTTTGCCGCCCGGGCACGGCCAAGCCAGTACCAGCCCCTGGATGCGTCCGTCCGGGTGGTTGCAGCTTCTGTGATGCGCTTGAAGTGCACTGCCGCCTTGCCGGGATTGGACAGTTTGCGCAGGGCATACCAGCCGGCCAGGAATTCGCCCTCGATGAACTGTTTGCCGGAACTATAACCATGGGCCGCCATCATCTTGTAAATGCCGGGCCAGTATTTCTTGTATTGCGGACCGGCCAGATGGCGCGCGGCGAGGCGTTTTTCAACGAACCACTGCGCCGGATCAATCTGCGCGGCGTGCGACTTGGGCGCCTGTTTCAGCAAGGTGTAGGCGGATGTGTGCTTGCCCTTGCGGCGCAGCCATCGGGCATAGGCGTAAATCATGGGCGGATGATTGCGGAATTTGGCCGGCAGCTTCTTGTAATGTGCCGGTCCGGTCTTCTTGCGCCGGATCAGGGCCTGTGCAGTTCTTGCTGCCTTGGTGTGTGCCTTGGAAACATGCCCGGCCGCGCGGATGGCCGCATTTGTCTCCTGCGCCATGACAAGCGACCACATGCGTGCCTTGTGATCTGCGGTACTCAACAAGTGTCTGAAATCGCTGGCGATCTGCTTTTCAAGGTGGGCCGCCAGCTTTGGATCAGCCCACGCTTTCTTTATGGAACCTGTCGCGGTCGCCTTGTCGCCGCGGGCCAGAGCCAGCCGCGCATAGGCCACATGGCCTTGTGAAGAAATTGGTGAAAAACGGTTGTAGTGGCGCGCAACGGCATCAATCGGCGTGGTCTTTCGCGCCAGAATCGCCTGTGCCATCCGGGTCAACGGCTTTGTCGCCGGCCAATCGGGGTTGGCGATGACGAAATTCATGATCCTGTCGGCGCCGGCATCGCTGGGATTTCTGCGGATGTAGAGCCACTCCACCGCTTTCAGTGTCGCCTGATCCTGAGATTTTGAGGCCAGATCAAAGGCTTTCTGCCAGTCTTTTTCCACCGCTGCCTTCAGCGCGCGGACAGAGGTCGCGTCGTTGCGCGCCGGCGAGCGTGTTTTGCTGGTGGTCAGAAGCTCCTGGATGCCGGATGCATCAGAGTCATTTGACGAGCGCGCGGTGGCGTTGTCGGCAAGGCTGCCGGTGATCGCCAGGCCCAGCGCACCTGCAAGTGCTGCCCGCCTGAGCGTTGAAAATCCAGTAGATGTCAAATTCATGCCGTCCTCGCGCCGCCGTGAAGCCGGACACAGATACCGTGATTCTGTGGTCCGCCAGGATAGATTTCGGTCACAAAGATCTGTGATCGTATTTTTAACCGCTCCGAACAGATTGGGGCCATGTGAGCCTGCACATCTGTCTACTTTACCAACTAACATTGCTCATCCTGTTTTCAGGCAGCGCACACTTACTTGGCGTCATCACGACTAACCACAGATTGAGGCTGCGATGTGGCCGCATTTTGCGGGGCCGGGGACGATTAATACCCAAGGACCTGACTATTGATCCTCTTGATGGAATCAAATCCGGCCGCTCTGGAAGGCGCGGTG
>JABDRA010000451.1 GCA_013041995.1 Anderseniella sp.
TACCGCGCCGCACAGGCAGTGTCCTTTCGCCTGTCCGGTCATCAATCGACACCAAACACGGAAGCGCGACCATCCAGTGAAATGACCGGATCATACAGTTCCGGACGACGATCCCGGAAAATCCCCCAATAGGCCCGTTTCTCGGCCAGATCATCCAGATCAAATGTGTGGGTCAGCACCGTCTCGTCGGTTCGATTGGCTTCCGCCACTTTCTCTCCGGTAAAGTCGGCAATGAATGACGAGCCGTAAAACGTCATTTCGGTGCCATTGCGGCCGGGCTCGGTGCCGATCCGGTTGGATGCCACCAGCGGCATCAGATTGGCGCCGGCATGGCCCTGCTGGACCCGTTGCCAATGGGCAGCGGAGTCCCATGAAGGGTCAAGTAATTCAGATCCGATCGCGGTCGGGAAAAACAGCATCTCTGCCCCCATCACAGCCATGGACCGGGCGGTCTCGGGAAACCACTGATCCCAGCATATGCCGACACCGACACGACCGAACAACGTGTCCCAGACCTTGAATCCGGTATCGCCGGGAGAAAAATAGTATTTTTCCTGATAGCCGGAACCGTGCGGTATATGGGTCTTGCGGTAGATGCCGAGGTCGGTTCCATCCGCATCGATGATGGCTATGGAATTGAACCGCGCATTACCGGCCTCTTCATAGAACGACACCGGCAACACAACGCCGAGTTCCTTGGCGAGGCCCTTGAAATGCTCAATTGTGGGATGACCCCTGGCCGGCAACGCCCGGGCGTAGAATTCCGGTAACTCGTCCTGACAGAAATAATATCCTTCAAACAGTTCCTGCAACAAGACGACATTGGCACCTTTGCTCACGGCATCGCGAACCAGCTTTTCGCCGCGCTCGACATTTTCCGATACAACGTCGGTGCAGGCCATCTGCGTGGCCGCAATCGTTACATTACGCATGTGACTTTATCCTCCATTGGCCGCACACAGCGGTTCCTGCTGCGTTATGCAGTGTACACCGCCTCCGCCCCTGAAAATGTCCACCGCCGGCACAGACACAACCTCGCGGTCATTGAACAGCCGCCGGAAAACGCCGGCCACCACTTCATCCTGCGGATCGTCGAATTCACACAAAACGACACCGCCGTTCACAAAGGAAAAATTCACATAGGAACAGGACAAGGGCTCACCGTGATCATGGCGTTCCTTTGGCGCTTCAAGCACGATCACCTCCAGCGCACGGCCGCGGGCATCGGTTTCGGCCCGCATGATGGCTTCGATTTCCCTGGCGGTTTCATGATCGGGATGATCCGGGTCCGGCTGGCCGTGAACGACCACCACGCCAGGTTTGACGAAGCAGGCCAGCGTATCAATGTGGCCGTCGGTTCCGGACTCTGTTGTGTCTGCCTCGAGGCCGCGCGGCACCCAGATAGCCTTGCTGGTACCAAGCTTGCCGTGCATTTCAGCTTCGACTTCCTGGCGTGTCCAGTTTGGATTGCGGTTGCGGTTCAACTGGACATTTTCAGTGAGCAACAAGGTGCCTTCACCATCGACATGGATGGCACCGCCTTCATTCACCAGCACAGACGGCAGCCGCTCGGCACCGGCCTGTTCGGCCACGAACCTGGCAATAAGTGCATCTGCTGAGGCTTCCGGAAACGTGCGCCCGCCCCAGCCATTGAATGTCCAGTCAACAGCGCCAAACGCGCCTTGCTCATCGACCACGAATGTCGGCCCACAGTCCCGCATCCAGCTGTCGCCAAGGTCGCGTTCAATGATAGTCACACCGGCATCCAGATATTTTCTTGCCACAGCCTCTGCGCCGGGATTGCACACCATGGTGACCGGTTCAAACCGGGCTACCTTGTTGGCTGCGCCTGCCCATGCCTTGTAGGCCGCCTCGGGAGAGCCAATCAACTCCAGCACATACGGATTACAGGGCCAGCCCATCCATGTGCGCTTGTGCGGTGTCCATTCGGGCGGCATCATCCAGGTCATCAACAAAATCCCTGCCTGTTTGCATTGAGTTCAGAGCTAGCGCCTACACTGCCATCTAGCCGGAAGCTCAATCAAACAGAACATTCAACAATTTTGAAACCCCCTCCTTCAACACCGGCAAGTGCTGTTCAGCGGTTTCCCGGCTCACGCGCACTGTCGGGGCATGATAGGCCAAGGCGCCGAAATACCGATCACCCTGCAGGTAAATAGGCACTGCGACGGCCACCATTCCGTCCATGAACTCTTCATTGTCGACCGAATGACCCTGCCTGGCCACCTTGTCCAGTTCAGCCAGCAGGCCACTGACGGTTGTGTGGGTGTTGGCGGTATGAGGTTCGAGTTTCAGCATTTCCACGAAATGGGTGCGGCGTTGCGGTGGCAGGCTGGCCAGGTAGGTCTTGCCGCTGGCGGTACAGTGAAACGGTACATTGGTGCCGACCGGCAACTGGATGCGGAATGGCCATTCTGTTTCAACCCTGTCGAGATACCGCATGCCGGCATCTTCCGGCACCACCAGATTGACGGTTTCGTTGACCTTGCGCGCCACGTCCTGCAGCGCCTGATGGCGGGCGATTGACGTATCGCTGGTGGACAAAAGCCCTGCAGCCATGCGCCTTAGCCTACGTGCCGGCCGCAAGCGGCGCGGATCAGAATCGCGCGTCAGGTAGCCTTCGGCCAGCAAGGTCTGGCAGAGCCTGTGAATGGATGGTTTCGGTAATCCTAGGTGCCGGTTGATCTCGCTGGGTGTCATTGGCTTGCCGGCGTCGGCGACAATCTCGGCAATCATCAACAGGCGCAGATTTGTCGGCACCCTGTCGGTGTCCGCCGCGCTCTTTGAAGCTGCTTCAACATTCATGTGGTCATCTCCCATGTTCGCCCGGCCGGTTGCTCCGGCAAATTTTGATTAACTAATCGTAATTTTTGCTTGCGATGGGGTCACTTTAATGATCTTATCGCAAAAAACAATAATAAAAGTCTCATTTTTTAAATTTGGGGAGTCAGCGTTGGAATTCGACTACGTGATCGTCGGGGCCGGTTCGGCGGGCTGTGCAATTGCTGCGCGCCTGTCGGAAAACCCGTCTGTCAGCGTGGCCCTTATCGAGGCTGGCGGACGCGACAGTTCACCGTGGATTCACATTCCGGTCGGGTATTTCAAGACGATCCAGAACCCGGCCCTTAACTGGATGTACCGCACGGCATCTGATCCAGGCCTCAATGGGCGCAAATTGAACTGGCCAAGAGGCAAGACACTTGGCGGTTCAAGTTCCATCAATGGCCTGCTCTATGTGCGCGGCCAG
>JABDRA010000456.1 GCA_013041995.1 Anderseniella sp.
GACCGATGGTCATCACGCAGGTGTCGATGCGGTACGCCGTGTGATGATGGCGGCGCCTGCTCTCGACATCGATACGCTGACCATGTTTGCGTTCTCGTCGGATAACTGGAAGCGGCCGAAGCCGGAAGTCGAAGGCATGATGCAACTCATCGAGCACTATATGGCAATGCAGGCCCGCCCGTTCGCCGATGCAGGTGTCAGGCTGACGGTAATCGGACGCCGGGATCGCTTACCTGCCTTCACTGTCGCGGCCATCGAGAAAATCGAGGCGGTCACTGCTGGCGGCACCATGCTCAACGCCCGCCTCGCCATCGATTTTTCCGGCCGTCATGCCTTGCTGGAAGCAGCCGCCAGGGCATTCTGGAACGGACCCCTCACCGCCGACACCCTGTCACAGGCGCTGGCAACAGGTTCCGGGTATCGCAACATCGACCTGTTGATCCGCACCAGCGGCGAACAGCGGCTGTCGGATTTCCTGCTGTGGGAAAGTGCCTATGCCGAGCTGTGGTTCACCAAGACCCTGTGGCCCGACTTCACCGGCGAAGAACTGGCCGACGCGGTTACCGCCTTCCGAAGCCGCAATCGCCGGTTTGGTGGCTTGCCAGATGCCATGCCTTCTACCGGCGCGCAGCAGATGCTGGCTACGACCTGACGCGATCGTTGTCCGGATCGTACTGGCAAGGGTCACAAACCTGCGCCGGAACCGGCTCGCCGATCACCTCCACATGAAGAGCGCAGCCCGTGCTCGCGCAGGACGGATCGACAAACCCCATGGCCAGGTTCTTGTTCACCCGGTGTCCCCATGCAGCAGACGTCACCGTGCCGACAACCTTGCCACCGGAAACAATGCTGTCGCCGGGATGTGCCGGTGCACCATCACTGTCAAGTTCAAGGTGCACGAATGCCCGGCGTGGCCCGATCCCGATCATCTTCTCAAGTGCAGCCTTGCCGACGAACTGCTTGTCCATCTTCACAAACCGCTCAAGGCCGGACTCCATCGGGTTGAACTCAGTGATCAGGTCTGCCTTCCAGTGCCGGTACCCCTTCTCGATGCGCATGGAATCGGTTGCATGCAAACCGAAGCGTGCCAGTCCAAGCGGTTCACCAGCTGCCGTCAGTGCCGCGTAGCAATCAACAAGGCCTTCATTCGGCACGTGCAGTTCCCAGGCCAGTTCGCCGGAAAAGCTCACTGACATGGCGACTATCTTGCGCCCGGCAACCGTGACCTCCTGTGCGCTCAACCACCTGAATTCATCTTTTGACCAGTCAACATCAGCGAATACCGCCTGCAACAGGTCGCGTGACCTTGGCCCAGCAACGACCAGGATGGAGTGTGTTTCCACAAGGCTTGTGATCGAGATCGAACCATCAACCGGCAGATGCTCGGCCAGCCAGTCCATGTCATGCAGTTCAGCAGCCGCGGCTGAACCATACCAGACACGGTCCGGGCTCAGATTGGCCAGGGTAGCTTCGCCCTTTACATTGCCTTCACCGTTGAGGAAGTAGGTCAGCCCCACCCTGCCAGGCTTGCGCGGCACGCGCGAACACATGATAGTGTCGAGCCAGTCATGGACGCCCTCGCCGGTGATTTCATAACGGTTGAAACCCGACACTTCCATGATGGCGACCCGGTCGCGGACCGCCTCGACTTCCTTCGCCACCACATCAAACGTGTTGTTGAACCGGAACGAATGAATTTCTTCGAAATCCGGCGATGGCTTGTAATACAGAGCCCGCTCCCAACCGTTCACCACCCCGAACTCGGCACCTGCTTCCTTGAGTACTTCGTACAACGGCGTAGTGCGGGCCGGCCGCCCCGCCGGGCGGTATTCATGCGGCATGTGGAAGCGGAATTCGTTCTGGTAATCCTCGATGGCCTTCAGTGCCGTGTAGTCTATATCGGCATACTTCGCGAAACGGCGCGGATCGAGACACCAGGTGTCATAACACGCCTCGCCGTGCACGATTTGCTGGGCCAGCAGCCAGCCGTGCCCGCCGCCTTCGCCAAGCCCTGCCCGCAATCCGGTGATGCACCAGGCGTTGCGTTTACCCGGCACATGCCCGACCAGCGGCAGGCCGTCCGGCGTGTAGGTGATCGGGCCATTGATGATGGTGTGAATACCCACTTCGGTGAGGCACGGCATGCGCTCAAACACGTTTTCCAGCACCGGAAGCACCCGGTCCGGGTCATCCGGACATAGCGCATTAGTAAAATCAGGATCGATGCCGTCCAGCCCCCAGGTCCGGCAATCCTGTTCGTAAAACCCCACCAGCAGACCGTTCTTCTCCTGCCGGGAGTAGAAATCATCAGTAGGACAGCGGATCAGCGGCACCCGGAAGTCCAGCGCCTCAATGTCGGCAATCGGCTCGGTCAGAAAATACTGGTGCTCCATGGAGGCAACCGGATGCACGACGTCCATCATCGCACCCAGCTCATTGCAGCGATACCCGCCGGCGTTCACCACATGCTCGCAGGTAATATCGCCCTGTGCGGTGTGCACGATCCATTCATGGTTTGCCATCTGCGTCAGACCGGTTACCGGCGTGTGGCGATAGACTTCAGCCCCCGCCTTGCGGGCCCGACGCGCCAGTGCCTGGCATAATTGTGCCGGGTCAATATCGCCATCCATCGGATCCCACAAAGCGCCTGCCAGATTATCCGTGGTGATCAGCGGGTGACGTGTCCTGCATTCATCGGCATCGATGATTTCGAATTCGACGCCCATCCCCCTGGCCACTGACTGGAAATGGCGGTAACCATCCAGATGATCCTGCGTTCCCGCCAGCCTGAGCCCGCCAGTACCGTGATGATAGTTGATCGGGTATTCAGCATCCTCCGCCAACTCTTTGTAAAGGTTGATGGAATGGGTTTTCAAACCCACCATGGTCTGCACCGCGCCAAAATTGGTCACCTGCGCTGCCGAATGCCACGTGGTGCCGGAGGTCAGCTCATCGCGCTCCAGCAATATAACATCGTTCCAGCCTTCCTGCGTCAGGTGATAGAGCGTGGAGCAACCGGCAATCCCACCGCCGATGACAACAACCCGTGCTTGAGATTTCATATAGCCCTGATTCCTGAAAGAGGTGACTGTCCACCTCACGAACCATGCCGGTCAGGTCAATTCAAGCTTCGCTGTCAGCAATCCGGAAATTCTAACCCGCGTGTTCAGATTGGCTCACCATCATCACCAAGGATGACTGTTGTCTCAGCAACCCACTCCGGCAGGCCAGTTGTTTCGCGCTGCAGCAGATCGTGGAACAGCGCTCTTGCCGCTTGTGCCAGGTTGCCGGGCAAATCGCCAAACTCGCCGTGCCGCGCCATCAACCATATGGTCCTGCTGCAACCGGCAAAGGGCAATTTAAAGCACTGCATAAGGTGCCTGTCCGCCCGGCTGTCCAGCAGGCAAAGCGGTGTGGAGATGGCCCAGCCATCACAATTGTGGGCCATGGCAAACACAGAGCGAGAGGCGTCAAACGAAGCTGGGGACTGATAGTTGAGCCGCAGTCTGCGCAAATGCTGGGCAATAGTTCTGCCCATCGGCATGTTGGCGTTGTATCTTATGTATGGGAGCCGGTTGAGCTGTTGGCCCAGGTCTTGCGACGGATCAATCACCCCGGCAGGCGCAACCACGATAAACGGTTCGCGCAACAGGGGAAAATCCTCATAGCGCAAACTGTCGCCCGGAACCTCCCCGGATAGAACAATGTCCGCCGATCGCTTTTCCAGTTGCGTGGTCAGATCATCAGATCTGCCGGAACTGACTGACAGTTCGATATGCGGAAAATGATCGTGCAGGTGCTTTACAAGCTCCGGTGTAATCGAGGCGTCCAGATCATCGATGATGCCGACCCGCAATGCCGCCAGAGCTGAAGACGACGATCCCAGCAGTTCCGCCTGGGCCTCTCCCATGGCAGCCAGGATGCGCCGCGCATATCCGAGCAGCGTTACACCGGTCGGTGTCAGCACCAGCGGACGGGATGTCCGGTCCAGCAGCCTGGCTCCCAGCAGCGTTTCCAGATTGGCGATTTGCTGCGAAATGGCCGAGCGACTGGCCCCTACGCGGGATGCAGCAGCCGTCATGGAACCGGTTTCCTCAACCGCGGAAAACACCTGTAGCGCCCGAAGACTGATATCCGCGAAATCGGTAACCCGTTTTGTTGCAGACTGTTTGTGCACTGTCATTGACGTATCGCCCGCGTGAATAAAGACAGTCTATGCTGCCGGTGCATCGCAAGGTCAATCAAATCAGAAAAGTAGCGTTGCAGCCATCGAATCATGACAGCCACGATGCTATATAGGATCGATGACGTCGAACCCAGCCAGCAACTCAATCACCGAACGCGCCACCGCGCAGGCAGCACCGCCCTATCTGCGGGCACTGAACCCTGAGCAGCGCGCGGCAGTTGAGACCCTGGACGGCCCGTTGCTGGTGCTGGCCGGTGCCGGTACCGGCAAGACCCGGGTGCTGACCACGCGGCTTGCCCACCTGCTCAACATGCGCAAGGCCTGGCCCGGTGAAATCCTGGCGGTGACCTTCACCAACAAGGCCGCGCGTGAAATGAAAAAACGCATCGGCGGGCTGATCGGCGGCATGGTCGAGGGCATGACCTGGCTCGGCACCTTCCATTCCATCGGGGTGAAAATCCTGCGTCGCCATGCTGAACTGGTCGGCCTGAAATCGGATTTCTCCATCCTTGATACCGATGATCAGGTGCGCCTGTTGAAACAACTGATCCAGTTGCACGAGATTGACGAAAAGCGCTGGCCGGCGCGCCAGCTTGCCGCCCACATTGACGGCTGGAAAAACCGCGGGCTGGTCCCGTCCAAGGTGCCGGCAGGCGAAGGTGCGGCCTACGGCAATGGCCTCGGGGCACAGATTTACGCCGAATACCAGACCCGCCTGAAAGTTCTCAATGCAGTCGACTTCGGCGACCTACTGCTGGAAACCCTGCGCCTGTTTCAGGAACAGCCCGATGTGCTGGCCGAGTATCAGAAACGCTTCAAATACATGCTGGTGGACGAGTACCAGGACACCAATGTTGCGCAATACCTGTGGCTGCGTCTGCTGGCCCAGGGCCATCGCAACATCTGCTGTGTCGGTGACGATGACCAGTCGATCTATGGCTGGCGCGGTGCTGAAGTCGACAACATCCTGCGCTTTGAAAAGGACTTTCCTGGTGCCGGCGTCATCCGGCTTGAATCGAACTACCGTTCCACACCGCATATTCTGGGTGCTGCATCGGGTCTGATCGCCCACAATGAAGGCCGCC
>JABDRA010000462.1 GCA_013041995.1 Anderseniella sp.
GGGCCTGATTGCCGGGTATGAACTTCTGGGAGGCTGGCAAACCAGGTTTCGTGCCGGGTTGTCCGCCAGACCGCTTTATTTAAGGGGACTGATCTTCGTTTTGTTGATGATGGTCGGATTGTCGTCGACCACCATCATCGCCAGCGCATTTACAACATTGCCTGCGGCTTTTCACTTCAACCGGTTTGCTGCCTGGTCATTGCCCGCCAACCTGCTGGCCATGCCGGTCGTCACCTTCCTGGTGATGCCGGCTGCTGTCGCCAGTGTCTGCGCGATGCCGTTCGGGCTGGAGCACTGGCCGTTGCAATTCATGGCTTGGGGACTGGAAGCGGTACAGGCGGTTGCGGTCATGGTGTCGAACTGGCCGGGAGCGACGAAGGTTGCCGGCACCATGGTACCCCAGATTGCTTTCCTGTCCGGCATGGGCATGTGTTTCCTGGCGCTGTGGCGGGGCAGTCTGCGCTGGGCCGGGGGCGGGGTGGCAGTCGTGGCTGGATTTGCCGCGATCGCACTTGGGCCGCGCCCCGATATCCTCATCGAGCGCAGCGCGGCGACAATGGCTGTTCGCATGCACGAGGGTGAACTGGTGCCCGTCTATGCACGCCGGGGCAAGTTTGCCGTGGAGCGCTGGCTGCTGGCTGACGGTGATGACGCTGATCTCGCGCAGGTAGCCAAACGCACCGGCTGGTCATGTGCAGATGACATGTGCCGGGGACAGGTGAAGGGCAGAAGCATCGTGTGGCTGGGGCGCAAGGCGAAACCACCACCAGGCTGCCGGACAGTGGACATCGTCATATCCGCGAACCCGCTGCGCCGCACTTGCGGGTATCCGACATCGCAGCAACTGCATATCGACAGGTTTGATGTCTGGCGCAATGGCGCCCATGCCGTTCATATTACTGCTGACGGCACGTTTGAAGTGACAACGGCACGTGGCGTTTCCGGCAGGCGGGCCTGGGTGCATGAGCCTGTGGCACGGCGCAAGATATTGCTGGTTGATCCGGGGCCATGGGTCGAAAAGCCTGCCAACGGTTCAACGCCCGAAAACCAAACCACTCAGTAACGGCGCAACAGACCGGCCAGCGTGCCCTGCACCTGCACCTGATCGGGACCGAAAATACGGGTTTCGTAGGATGGATTGGCAGCTTCCAGCGCAATCGAATCTCCCTTGCGCCACAAGCGTTTAAGGGTGGCTTCTTCATCCTCAACCAGAGCAACCACGATCTCGCCATTGCGCGCGGTATCGGCTTTGCGGATCAGCACCGTGTCGCCGTCCAGAATGCCGGCTTCGATCATCGAGTCCCCGCTGACTTCCAGCGCGAAATGTTCGCCCGGGCGCAGCATGTCGGGCGGCACCGGTACATTGGTGGTGTGATCCTGAATGGCAGCAATCGGCACACCGGCGGCAATGCGGCCCATCATCGGCACATCGATTGTAGCAGCAACCGGGGCGGCAGGCGCCGGGGCCTTGTCTTCCGCCATGCCACGCGAGCCCTGAATGACGCTGGGATTGAACGGTTTGCGCTCCGGCTTGCCCATGGTGGCCGGCCCGGCGGATGAATCCGGCATCTTCAAGACTTCCAGCGCCCGGGCACGGTGCGGCAGGCGGCGGATGAAACCGCGCTCTTCCAGCGCGGTGATCAGCCGGTGAATGCCGGATTTGGACCGCAAATCAAGCGCTTCCTTCATTTCCTCAAACGATGGCGGCACGCCGGTTTCCTTCAGCCGGTCGTGGATCAGCATGAGCAGTTCGTGTTGCTTGGCGGTCAGCATCAGGTGTTTTCCTTGCCGTTTGTCAGGATGGCTTGAACAAAATGCGTGCCAACCGGAATCAGAACAAATGCGAAACCTTTATGACATGTTCCTGCTATGTTCGGCAAGGGGCGATGGCCTGAATATTCATTATTGCGGGGTTTTTCCGGGTTTTACGGAAATGCGGTGTCGATACATGAACAAGGCGACAATCGTTGCATGTGGCCACCAGCAACGGCGAACACTAGCCAATTGCCGCAGGACCGGCCGCAGTCAATCGGTTGGTATCGGTC
>JABDRA010000463.1 GCA_013041995.1 Anderseniella sp.
GCCAGGGCCCGTGAAAGGTCTCACCTGTGCCCTTGTGCTTGAGGCCATGCGCACCAAACCTGTCGCGCTGCAACTGAACCAGGGCTGTCGGCAGTTGATCCGCCGCGCAGGAATCCAGGTAAGCAAGACTTGCGGACATAACCGGTACCGGCACGGCTGCCGTCGAAGCTGCCGCTACAGACAGGCGCAGTCCATCAGCATGTTCCGATGCCGTATCAAACAAGGCCGCAGGATCAGCAAACCTGTCGAGCATGGCCATCCGCAGAATTGAACCTTGACGCCACACTCTTGCAGCCTCTGCCAACTGAATTTTCCAGTCATACTCCTGGCTGGCCACCGTGAGCAGGTGCGCGCCCTGCGCCAGGGCCAGCGCCACCGCGCACACCAGTGCGTCATGAACAGCCTCGGCCGTGATCCCGGTATCTGTTTCCGGCCTGTGTTCGCGAAGAACCCGCAAGACCTCATGCGATGACACCTGGCGCATGGTGACCGCCGCCATGATCGATGGCACCGGCACACCAAGGTTGACGGCTTCGCTGATACACCATCCGCCGGTCCCTTTCTGTCCCGCCGCATCGTCCACCAGATCAATCAGCAATGTTTCAGACAATGGGTCACTGGCTTGCAGGACCTCACCGGAAATCTCCATCAGGTATCCGGCCAGAGGGCCTCGGGACCAGATGTCCAGTTGCCTGCCGGCGGCAAAACTTGTCAGCCCGGTCAGTTCAAGCAGTTGCCAGCTTTCGGCAATCGCCTGCATGATGGCGTACTCGATCCCGTTATGAACCATTTTGACGAAGTGTCCGGCGCCGCCTTCGCCAAACCAGCCCAGGCACGGTTTTCCATCATGGCGAGCTGCCACATTGGCCAACATCGGTTCCAGCATGATGCGCATTTCAGCAGCGCACCCCAGCATCATGGACGGTCCGCTGCGCGCACCTTCCGAACCACCCGATACACCAAGACCCGCAAAATTGATTCCATGTTCGCGGCACGCCACGACATTGGTTTCGGTGTCCAGGTAGTTTGAGTTGCCGCCATCAATGATGACATCGCCTGTTTCCAGCAGCCCGGTCAGTTGCTCCGTCAACTCAAAGACCGGGCGACCCGACTTGACCATCAGCAGGACAATGCTGGGAACCGGCAAACTGTTCACCAGCGCTTCCAGTGTGTCGCAAACCTCAATACCCTCCGCGCTCCAGTTGCGCGCCTGCGGCCACGGGTCCCAGGTTACACATTGATGGCCGGCATCGCGAAAATTCAGGGCGAGGTTCCGTCCCATGACCCCCATGCCAATGATCGCCAGCTTCATGACGCTGCCGCCTGCTTTACCGGCGCCGCACGTTTTGCGGCACTGAAGAAAGCCGTGATGTGCCGCTCAAGTGCCACCGCGCAAGCCTCACTGTCCCTCGCCAGGGCGGCATCAAGTATGGCCTTGTGTTCCTCGATGATGCGCAGGCCCCTGAAACCCACGGCCCGGTATTCCAGCGCCACCACTTTTCTGAACTGATCAAAGGCTGCCTTGTGAAGTCTCTTGTGCAGCGTTGATCCACAGCCGGCCACCAGCGCCTCGTGAAACTCCCAGTCACACTGGCGCCAGAGTTCATAATTTGTAACCGAGCCGGATTTCATTCTGAACTCGATGTGGGCCAGACGGTGATGCGCTGCCACCAGCGCACTTTCCCAGTCCACTCCACCATTGGCGATGGATTGCCGGGCACCATCGGTTTCCAGCAATATCCTGAATCGCGCCACTTCTTCCAGCCCCTCGCCGGACACCCCCGCACTCAATCCGCCACCCTGGTCGAGGGTTGTTGACGCATGAGGATCCAGTATCACCGCGCCGCAGTTCACCCGGATGTCCACCAGCCCCAAAACCTCCAGTGCCACAATCGCCTCGCGCACCGTGGCGCGCGAAATGTTGAACTGCAGCGCAAGCTTGTGTTCAGACGGCAACCGGTCGCCGGGTTTCATGTCCTGCTCTGCCACGAAAGCCGCAATTTTCCGCGCCACGACAGCATAAAGGCGCTTTACTTCCGTGTCCTGAGCAAGTGATTGATATTGTTTGGATTGGTTCATATTGTCAGACAATTTCCGCTTCGGCCAACTGTGTGCATGCGCCAACCATGCCTGCAACATCACAAGATTAGTTAGGTTGTTACAGGAAAGCAATTATCGAAAAACCGTCAGATTGTCTGACAATCTTATATTGCCAGTCCCCGCGATGCGCCCTATCGTTGACACCAAGAGGGAGCCGGCATAACCGGTCAACTTCAGCGTTCAGGCATCAAAGATCTGAAATCACGCTCAAACAAGATGGTCAGCCAGAGGGGCGGCCATACACATGGAGGAAATGCTTATGTTGATGAAAAATATACTTGCCGGCGTGGCCACTGCAGCCTTGCTGGCCACCGGCCTGAGTGCTGCTGCCAGTGCGGCGGAAACCAAACTGCGCATCCAGACCCACTACGCGCCCGAAACACCATCAGGCAAGCTCGCGGCCCAGTATGTAGACGATATTCAGAAAATGTCGAACGGCGAAATCCAGATCGAGATGTTCTACTCGTCTTCTGTCGTGAAGTCGGTCGAAACCTTCGATGCAGCAGCAACCGGCATTCTTGATTGCGACATGACCGGCGGTGCCTACCAGACCGGCAAGAACCCGGCATTCCAGTTTGTCGGCGACATCATGGGCGGGTATGAAACACCGTACCAGCAGTTGTCATGGCTGTACTATGGCGGCGGCCTCGATGCTGCGCAGAAGCTGTACAACAAGTTCGACATGGAGCTGATCGGATGGTGGGTTTACGGGCAGGAGTCATTTGCATCCAGCAAACCTATCGCCCAGGTATCCGACTTCAAGGACTGGAAATTCCGTTCCCCTCCCGGCATGGAAACCAAGATTTTTGAAAAACTTGGCGCCAAGCCCATCGTGATGGATTTCACCGAAATCTTTACCGCCCTTGAATCAGGCATCATTGACGGAGCGGATGCGTCCGGTCTCGCCAACAATGTCGGCCTGGGTCTGTATGATATCGTGAAGTACGCAAACTATCCGGGCTTCCATTCGATGCCGTCGGATCATCTTGCCTGCAACAAGGCCAAGTTCGACGCCATGCCGGAACACCACCAGCGCATCATGAAAGTTGCCATGGAAGCACTGGCACTAAGAACTGCCCTGACATTCGAAAAGAAGAATGCCGAGGCAGCCGCAACCCTGCGTGAGAAGGGCGTTACCCTGTCTCAGTGGTCGCCGGAAGAACTTCAGAAATTCCGTGATGCAGCCCAGTCCACATGGCCTGAGTTTGCAACCACGCCGGAAGCCAAGGATCTGGTTGAAGCGCATCTGAAATACCTGCGTCAACTCGGCCTGGCCAAGTAACCTGAAACACCGCGGGGCGGCTCCTTGAGGGGCCGCCCCAATTTCATCTTTCCAACCACCAGTGCCAACCTGGCGGCACGGTGGTTCGAAAGGGGAAATTCGGGCGTTGATGGGAGCTTGAACACATGATCGAACATGAAAGGTCAGGTCCGCTCGACCTGCTCACCTGGAGTTTCAGCCGCATAGCAATGTGGGCGCCGTTCTTCATCGTTCTCATCATTTTATATGAAGTGGTCATGCGCTACTTCTTTGCCGCAGCCACGCTGTGGGTGAACGAAATGTCGTTATGGGTCGCTGGCGGCATTTACCTGTCTGCCGGCCTGTACGCCATGCAGCAGCGCAGCCATATTCGCATCTTCATCATCTACGACATGGCACCGTTATGGCTGCGCCGGACGTTTGATGTGCTGTCTACCGTCTGCGTCTCAGTCTTTGCATTTGCAGTTGTGTGGGGTGGCTTCGGCGAATCCAGAGCCAAGTTCCTGCGCTGGGAAACTTTCGGTACTGCCTATGATCCGCCGATTCCGGCAACCATCAAACCGCTGGTATTGGCAATGCTTCTGTTCCTGGCATTGCAGGCAACATCCAACCTTATCCGGGACTGGCCTTCGGTTGCCTGGGTGCGCAAGTCTTTCGACGTGTTTGTAACCGTCCTGATCACCGGTCTGGCGCTCACGGCTGCATACAATCTGTTCATCGATCCGCCTGAGGGACATGTCGTGCCGCTGAAATGGCAGCTCGGCATAGCGGTGTTCCTGTTCATGTCAGTCGTCATCGTGCTGGTCGGCCTGGTCCGGGATTTCAACAAGACACCAGTTCCCCACGTAGAGCTGGATGAAGTCGCCGAAGAAGCTGCTCAACTCAAAAAGGTGAACATGCCCGACGAGATACTGTCGGGTAACCCACCGAAGCCGAAAGACTAGGGGCCAGTACTCATGGATATCGGGACGATCTCGCTGATACTGCTGCTGGGCATGTTGTTCCTGCTGGCTATCGGCATGCCGTTGGGCTTTGCGTCGGGCTTCCTGGCCGTTGTGGTCATGGTGTTGAAATTTGAACCGACCTTGCTGACGGATCCATTCAGCTTCGGCTCCGGCATATTGACCAGCAATTTCGGCAGCGGGCCGATGAACATCCTGGCTCAGCGACTATATGGCATTACGACCAATTACGTACTCGTCTCCGTACCGCTGTTCATTTTCATGGCGACACTGCTGGAGCGTTCCGGCATTGCCAAGGACATGTACTCGTCTCTCAGCCAGTGGATGTCACGCACCCGCGGCGGTATCGCGGTGGTGACCGCCATCATGGCGATTGTCATGGCCGCCATGTCAGGCATCATTGGTGGTGAAGTTGTTCTGCTTGGCCTGATTGCCCTGCCGCAAATGCTGCGCCTGGGCTATAACCAGAATCTGGCCATCGGCACCATCTGCGCATCCGGCTCGCTCGGGACCATGATCCCGCCCTCCATCGTCCTGATCTTCTATGGCCTGATTACCGAGACCTCGATCCATGCGCTGTTCAAGGCGGCTTTCCTGCCCGGCTTCATGCTGGCGGGTTGCT
Source organism: Anderseniella sp. (assembly GCA_013041995.1). Lineage (GTDB taxonomy): Bacteria > Pseudomonadota > Alphaproteobacteria > Rhizobiales > Aestuariivirgaceae > Anderseniella. The sequence goes on from JABDRA010000463.1 coordinate 4,946, forward strand.
ACATCATCTACATTCTGGTGCGCACCCGCATGAACCCGGAGTTGGCGCCGTTGCCGGAGCCGTCGCCCGATGACATGACCGGCAAGGACAAAGCGCTTTACGGAAGCACGTTGATTTTTCTGATCGCCGGCATCGGATCTGCCCTGATCGTCGCAAGATGGCTGTACCTGACCATCGGCAGCCAGTTCAACGAGAAGATGATCGACGGCAACACCCGGCTGGTCGACAACGCCACCCTTTATCAGTATCTCGCCATCGCCCTTGTCTCCGCCGGCTTCGTCTACTTCGTCGTCGGCGTCAATGTCGCAAAAACCGCCTGGGAAAAGGGTAAAGGCATGGTCGCTCCCATGATGGTCGTCTTCGTCGTGCTCGGGTCGATCTATGGCGGCATAACCGGTATTACCGAAGCGGCCGCCATGGGCGCGCTTGCTGTCCTGTTCCTGATCTGGATCCGCGGCGAGTTTTCCATCAACCTGTTGCGCGAAGCCTCCATGCGCACCTTCAAGTCCACCGGCACCATCATCTGGGTGACGTTTGGGGCCACCGCACTTGCCGGCGCCTATACCATTGCCGGCGGCCCGACCTATGTCGCCAACCTGATTGTCGGCTATGACCTGCCGACCATGGGTGTGCTGCTGGTCATGATGGTGATCTTCCTGTTCCTCGGCGCTTTCATGGACTGGACCGGCATCGTGCTGCTGGTGATGCCGGTGTTCCTGCCCATCGTTTTGAAGCTGCCGATCGAAGAGCTTGGCCTCACCGGAGGGCTTGATTCCAGCACCATGGTGCGCGTCTGGTTCGGCATATTGTTCTGCGTCAACATGCAGGTCTCCTTCCTGTCGCCACCGTTCGGACCGGCTGCGTTCTATCTCAAGTCCGTGGCGCCGCCGCATATCACACTGCCCGATATTTTCCGTGGCTTCCTGCCGTTCATCGCCATGCAGATTTTCATCCTGATGATCATCCTGCTGGTCCCGGAAATCACCACGGTCTTCCTGTAGACCGCTTGCCGTTCGGAGGTATTGTTGGACCCAACTTCAATCAGTGCCATGGAAACCGGCCACTACCTGATCAAGCTTGACCAGGTCCTGACCGACAGCATGCATGGCGAAATGCATGGCTTCGAAATTGTCACCGTCAGGCTGTCATCCGCCGATGGCGCACAAGGCGTCGGCTACACGTTCACCTGCGGGCGCAATGGCGGCGCCATTGCCGACATCCTGCGGCGTGAGGTAACCGGCCTGGTAACCGGTGAAGACCCGGACCGCATCGAGAATTTGTGGAACAGGCTGTGGTGGGACCTTCACTATGGCGGACGCGGCGGGCCTACCGTGCTGGCCATTTCAGCGCTCGACATGGCGTTGTGGGACTTGAAGGCCAAGCGCGCCGGACTGCCCCTGTGGCGCCTGCTCGGCGGCAACGATCCGAAAGTACCGTGCTACGCCGGCGGCATTGATCTTGAACTCACCGCGGATGAGCTGATCAGGCAGACCGAAGGCAACCTGGCCAAGGGCTTCCGCGCCATCAAGATGAAGGTGGGGCGCGAAAAACTCAGCGAGGACGTCGCCAAGATTGCCGCCATGCGTGAGTTTCTCGGCGAAGAATTCCCGTTGATGGTCGACGCCAACATGAAGTGGAGCGTCGATCAGGCGATCCGGGCAGCGCGTGCCTTTGAGCCCTATCATCCGGTTTGGCTGGAAGAACCGATTTCACCTGACGATGTGGCAGGCCACGCCCGCGTCGTGCGCGAAGGCGGCCTGCCCATTGCAGCCGGGGAAAACCTGCGCACCGTCTGGGAATTCCGCCACCTGATTGCATCAGGCGGCGTGACGTACCCTGAGCCGGACGTCACCAATTGCGGCGGCATCACCAGCTTCATGAAGATTGCGCACCTGGCGGAGGCCTTCAACCTGCCGGTCACGTCTCATGGTGCCCATGATGTTACGGTACACCTGATGGCAGCAGCGCCAAACCGGTCCTACCTTGAAGCGCACGGCTTCGGTCTGGATGAGTACCTCGCCCACCCGCTGGTGATCGAGGACGGGTTTGCCATTGCGCCGGAACGGCCGGGACACGGCATGGAATTTGACTGGAAGGGTTTGAGCAAAATCAGCGTCTCATGAACCGAGAAGGAGTGATGTCTTGGAAACTCTGAACGAAAGCCAGGTACAGTTTTATCGCGACAATGGCTATCTGATGCTTGAGTCTCAGATCCCCGAAACCGAGATCGACAGGTGCATCGCCGAAATCGAAAAATTCCGCAAAGAAGCACGTCACCTGAGCGCCTCAAACGACCGGCTCGATCTTGAAGACAGCCATACGCCGGACAATCCGAGACTGCGCAGGATCAAGCTGCCGCACACCATTTCCGATGTATTTGCAAAACTGATGCGGTCAGATCACGTGCTGGCGCCGGTACGCGACTTGCTCGGCAAGGACCTGCGGTTGCACACTTCAAAGCTCAACATGAAATCTGCCGAATACGGAGCCGCCGTTGAATGGCACCAGGACTGGGCCTTCTACCCGCACACCAATGACGATGTACTGGCCGTCGGCATCGTGCTCAATGATGTGGGTCCAGACAACGGGCCTTTGATGGTGTTCCCGGGCACCCACAAGGGCGAGGTTTTCGACCATCACTCAAACGG
>JABDRA010000276.1 GCA_013041995.1 Anderseniella sp.
TGCCCGGGGCCCGCCCCGGATTGCCAGTGCTGTTGCAGGCAATAGTGATTTGAGCAGGGAAGGGTCACGGCCATATCCGGAAGCATCGAAGATCGGTGATGCATCAATCATGCTCATGCCGGGCACATAGCTGTTCCGTGGATCTCCGTCATCATACATATCCAGCATCAAGCAGGGCAGGGCATCCAGGTTTGCGCGTTCCAGCAAACCGGCGAGGTCGGGCAGCGAATGTCTTTCACAACGGTCATAAACCAGTAATTCATCGAGATCGGCGACCACCAGCCACCTGTTTCTGAGATCACACATACCAACTGCTGCATTTATCCACTGGCTGCCAAAGCCGGATGCAGAGTAACTGTTGGTGGTGCTGAACACGGTGCAGTCAGGCTGGTCCAGAGCATATTCCAGGGTGCCATCTGTTGACCCGTTGTCGATCAACACAAATCCACTCACATCCAGCACTCTATAGTGATTGAGGAAATCTTCGATTCGCAGGCATTCGTTCTTCATAACACCGACACACGCAACACCGCTGCCAAGTTTGGCTGGCCGGGAATTCATACGCTTGAGTTGTCCTGCGAAACGCCCGTTTCGACGCATAACAGCCTCAGCCCATGTAACAACTCGTGCCACGGGGTTGATCTTGCTCGCAAAGCGTTGTTTCTGTCCCGGTGTAGATTGTGCCATGGGGATTTGAAAACCGGACTTTGGGGGGTGGTTAGGTGATCGAACGGCGCTCTACAGGGTTGGCTCAAATACCTACAGATTGCAACCGTTGCGGGTCACAAGGGAGGCGGCATGCGTTCAGTTGAGTCTGCTGAGCAACCCGGGCCGGTTGCCGTGCACAACGACTGTTGCAGGATTGACGTAGTCATGATGGCAACGGCGGATATCGGTGAATATGCAAAAGAGACGCTCGCCAATTGGCAGTCTTACTGCTTGAAGCACGGCTATTCACTGACGCAATACGATGAACAGGTGTTGTCGGACCTGCATATCAACTGGTCCAAGATCGAACTCGCAAAACGGCACCTTCGACAATCTGAATGTGACTGGATGGTGGTCGCAGATGCTGACACCTGGGTCTGTGATCAGTCCAGGCGCCTAGAGGAGTTCATCGATGATCAGCCTGGCATCGATGCCGTTTTTTCCAGTGATGCCAGCGTCCGTGCGGGAGTTCTGGTTCCGTTGAACTGGCTTGGTATCTGGGAATGCCGCGCCTGGATTTGTCCCAATGCTGGGTTTTTTGCGATCCGTAACTCGCCTGAAGGCCAGATGTTCATGGATGAGTGGATGGATTTGCCGTACGGTGAATTGGCATATCTTGCCGACAAGCCACCGCGTGACCAATGGGTCTTGTGGAAAGGACTGTTCCGGAAATGGAGGTCCAGGCTCAGGCTCGACAAGAAGAATGTCCTTCGGGTCATTGACGATTTTCACTGGTGGCAGATCAAGACATTTGGCGACGTCCCGTTTATTGCCCATGACAAGCGGTTGACCCTTCGCCTGAAGCGGAACCAAAAATGACACCTGGGCGTCAGGATCTGGAAAAAGTTGCAGGGTCGATTGTTTGAGTGGCGATGGAAGTGATGCCGATATTTGAAACCCCCAAAGGCAAAGTGTTGTTCATCCACATTCCAAAAACGGGAGGCAGCACAATATCCAAGGAACTGGTCCGTCATCATCAGATATCCATGAACACGAATTCGTTCTGGCCCGGGTATGACTGCACGCCGCAACATCTGCATGCAGGCCCGCTAACGGAGCTTTTTGAGCCGGCAGCACTAGCTTATGTCTTCACTGTTGTCAGGAACCCGGTTGACAGAATTCGCAGCGAATATAACTGGAATCAGAGAAAGCGGTCCATCAAGATGCCTTTCTGGCTCTGGCTACGGGCAAAACTCATGCAGGTGCGGATTTCGCCTTATGTGGATGACAATCACTTGCGGCCGCAGGTGGAGTTCCTGTGTCTCGATACGGAAGTGTTCAGGCTGGAGGACGGGCTCGACAAGGTGTTCCGGCGCCTGGGTGAACTGACAGGAACGACCTATGCGGAAAACCCGGAAGCGCGCAAGGTGACGGATGTTGCCCCGCCACCGTTTTCGACTGCGGATCGAAAACTCATTGGGAAGTTTTACGGCAACGACTTCAGGCGGTTTGGATATGACACTTAGTCTTGCAGTAAAACTGAGCAAGCCGGTATTTCTCAGGACAGTTCGATGAGAAAGCCAAAACCGCACTTCTATCGGTTCCCGACAGCCGGATTATTTGCAGACTATCGCAGCCTGCCGCCGACGGAACTGAATGTGTTTCGGGCTGCACGGGCTTTCCTGGCATTCGCCGATATGGACGCCATGCGGTTGGGCGGGTTGTTGGGAGCATGGCCAATGCTGCCTGTCAATTTGATGCGGGAGGTATTGCCACCCTGGAAAAAGTACAGCCGGATTGCGGCGGATATTTTTGACACCTCTGTTTTGGATCAGTTTCAGCAGTGTATGCGTCTAGCCTTGAATGATGGGCCATCACCAGCCGGCTATTACCTGGCAGGTATTGCTGGACACCGTGGAGGTATAGAGGTCGATGACTACATTCACGACCAGTTTCATGAAACGCTGATTGAGTTTTGCCGCCATGCCGTGGAGCGCCTGCACGGTGTCCAGCGGGACCTGGACAACAAGCTGGCATTTGAACAAAACTGCCGGGAGTTCGATCTGCCGTGCATCGAAACGTTTTTGCGGATCGGGATTGACGGCAGTGTGACCCAGGTAAGGGATGGCGCCAGGGAACGCGCGAAAATCGCATCATCTTTGTTTGTCAAGCCGGCGAGAGGCAGCCAGGGCAAAGGCACCGAGCGATGGGACGAAGTGGACGGCAGTTATATTG
>JABDRA010000468.1 GCA_013041995.1 Anderseniella sp.
CGTCCCAGTCGTCCATTTCCATCTGCAAATGGATGGATTGCTTCAAATTGGTAGTGAACCAACGCCGCTTCAATAAGGAACGGCAGATCGTTTCTGCTCTCCCGGTTGATGTAGCTTTCGAGATCGTCCATGCATTTCTGGGTTTCCAATGCAGGAGGTGGAATGTATCGAGCTTCTTGGATATGCAAAGCCCCGATCCAATTTTGCGTATTCTTGTATTCTCCTGGTCGTTTTTGCACCCCGCGATTATCGCTTAGACCTTGCAATAGTCGAAAGTGCGCCTCCTTAATGAGGCAATGGCAAATTGGCATTTTTGGTAAAGATAATAATGCACCTCTAAGCGCATTAATGTAGTTGAGCACTTCTCTTGTAGATTCATCCGTCGCGATGCCATCTGCCGCTTCCAAAATAGCTAGTTTATCTGCGCTCGTGTACGTGCCTTCCATCGCTGACGAAGTTAATGCTTCGCGCCGTTGAAGTGGATTTACGAGCATGTAGGGGTTTTGCAAACGTCGGCATGCCCCTTTTAGCTCGCCGATTGCTTGCATAGCATCACCTAGCGCAACTGCGATTGGTTGCATGTCAATCTTAGGCGGCAGAGGATTTGGAACAAACGCCATCTGACGCTCAATTGTGGTTACCAACTGGCCGCTGTCCGAATTTGCAAACTCGTTGTAGTTCATTGGTGTTATCTAAAATTACCCAACATCGAATTATACTAAACGGGAGTTTCCTATAACACACAAGTGCTCTGTTCTACAAAAGTAAGATTTAGTGATACTAGATATGGTGCCCCAAACATGACGAAACACAATCACCAATTTCAATGGGACGCGGTGAATTTATCCGCACTATGCATTATCGTACCCGAGAAATATGGCAGGTTGTGCTGGCATGATCTTCCCCCAATGAATTGGTCCATCGTAAAAGTGAGCAGAAGGAGGACTGGAGTTCACCCCTATATACACTCCAGAAACAGGGCCCTGGTATTCTCAGTCGTCATTTTCACCGGATTGCCGCCGACGCTGGGGTCTTCCAACGCCATGGCAGTCAGTTCATCTACGCGATCCGTATCCACGCCCATGTCGCCCAGCCGGCCCGGAATGCCCAGTTCCGCATTGAGGCTTTCGACAAATGTCAGGAAACCGTCGAAACCGCCCTTGATGCCCATATAGGCGGCTGCTGCGTTGATGCGGTCCTCGATTTCAGGCCGGTTGAACACCAAGACGGCTGGAATGCACACGGCATTGGTAGTGCCGTGATGGGTATTGTAGACAGCGCCGATCGGGTGTGACAGCGCATGTACCGCGCCGAGGCCCTTCTGGAACGCCGTAGCCCCCATGCAGGCGGCCGCCATCATCTGGGCCCGGGCTTCCATGTCTGTGCCATCGGCATAGGCACGCGGCAGATACTCCTTGACCAGCCGCATGCCCTCCAGCGCCATGCCCTGGCTCATCGGATGGAAATGCGGGCTTGAATAGGCTTCCAGGCAGTGGGCAAATGCATCCATGCCGGTGCCTGCGGTAATGGCCGGCGGCATGCCGACCGTCAGTTCGGGATCGCAGATAACCACGGTAGGCAGGACCTTGGGATGGAAGATGATCTTCTTCACATGGGTCTTGGAATTGGTGATGACGCTGGCGCGCCCCACTTCCGATCCCGTTCCCGCCGTCGTCGGCACCGCAATGATCGGCACAATGGCGTCCGCATCGGCCCGCGTCCACCAGTCGCCGACATCCTCGAAATCCCAGACCGGCCTGGTCTGGCCGGCCATGAAGGCGACCATCTTGCCCAGATCAAGACCCGAACCGCCGCCAAAGGCGATCACACCGTCATGACCGCCATCGCGAAACACCTTCAGGCCTGCCTCGAGATTGATCTCGTTGGGGTTGGGATCGACATCGGCAAAGATGGCCCGGCCAAGACCCGCCGCGTCCATCAGGTCAAGGGTTGTTGCGGTGATCGGCAGATCCCGCAAGCCCCTGTCGGTGACAAGCAACGGTTTACTTATGCCGGCCTGCGCACAAGCCTCGCCGATTTCGGCAATACGGCCGTTACCAAAACGGATTGCGGTCGGATACGACCAGTTAGCAGTCAGGTTCATGTGAGTGCCTTTTTGAGATGATATGATTTGGGTCTGGTAAGATTGCGATATCCGATGACCGACAGAGCACCGCCCCGGCCAGTATCCTTGCAGCCGGTCCAGCACAATGCCGGGTCAAGATAATCACAGCGGTTCATGAACACGGTGCCGGTCTCGATGTCGCGCCCGATGCGGGCGGCGCTGTCTGCATCTGCCGTCCACAAGGACGCCGTGAGGCCAAAGTCGCTGTCGTTCATCAGCCGGATCGCCTCGGCGTCATCGGAGACCTTCATGATGCCGACGACGGGACCGAAACTTTCCTCGCGCATGACGCGCATGTCGTGGGTCACATTGGTGAGGATCTGGGGAGCCAGATAGGTGCCGCCATCATCGGCGAAAGCGGCTGTATCGATGTGAGCCTTCGCACCCTGGCCGATGGCCTCGGCAGTCTGGCTGCGCACCAGATCGGCAAAGCGGACATTGGCCATCGGGCCCAGTGTGGTTGCCTGGTCGAGCGGATTGCCCAGCTGATAGCCGGAGACGATGCCTACGGCTTTTTCCACGAAGGCATCAAAGAGTTTTTCAGTGACGTAGATGCGTTCGATACCGCAGCAGCACTGGCCTGAATTGAACATGGCGCCATCGATGAGGGTGTCCACGGCGCTATCAAGGTCGGCATCTTCCATCACATAGCCCGGGTCCTTGCCGCCAAGCTCCAGACCCAGTGCGGTGAAGGTTCCCGCAGCAGCCTGTTCCATGGCCATGCCACCGCCGACCGAGCCGGTGAAATTCACAAAGCCGAACGATTTCGCAGCGATCAGGGCAGAGGTGGTTTCATGATCCAGGAAGATGTTCTGGAACACGTCTTCCGGCACGCCTGCCTGGATGAACGCAGACACCAGCCGTTCGCCGGCTAGCAGGGTCTGCGTGGCGTGCTTCAGAATAACGGCATTGCCGGCAATCAGCGCCGGTGCGACGGTGTTGATGGCGGTCAGGTAGGGGAAATTCCACGGCGCAATTACCAGCACCACGCCGTGCGGTTCGTGCTCAATTCGGCGTTCAAACCTGTCTGAGTCCTCAATGACGATGGGTTTGAGCGCATCAACCGCAATGTCGGCCATATGCGAGGCGCGTTCATCTACGCCGCCGAACTCGCCGCCATAGCGCACCGGGCGGCCCATCATGTGGGCGATTTCCGGCACCACTTCGTCATTCATCTCGCCCAGCCGGGCCAGGCCCTTGCGGACCAGTGAGATGCGCTCGTCCAGCGGACGCACAGCCCAGGCTTCTTGCGCCTTGCGGGCCCGGTCAACTATGCCTTGAGCCTGCGCCATGGAGGCAACCGGGCGCTCGGCAAATACCGATCCGTCAATCGGTGAAATACATTTCAACGTGCTCATCTAGGGTCAGAACCTATTAATGTTATCCATTCTGCGGGAGGATATTTTGCCTTTGGCAAGGCGAGAGGTCGCAGGAAACCGTCCGGTTTTCAAGACCTTTCGACGATGCCAGGGGCAAAATAGACCCCGCCCTTCGGGTTTGAAAGAAAACACCCGCCTGACGGCGAAAAATGCTCGACAAGGCACAAAGCCTTGCCTTGCGCTTTTTAACCGTCATTCGAATGTTTTCTTTCAAACAGAATTGCATAAGATTAATGGGTCCTGACCCTAGTGTCAGGACCTTTCAAACCCGCGGGCAATCTCCCAGTCGGTCACCCGGCGATCATATTCAAACTGCTCCCATTCGGCAGCGTGGACATAATGGTCCACCACCTCGTCTCCCATGGCAGCGCGCAGCATTTTTGACTTCTTCAGCGCCGCGGCTGCGTCACGCAAAGTGGACGGGATCTCGCGGGCACGTTTTGCCGCGTAGGCATCACCCTTGAATTCGGGCTCCAGCTCCATATTGTTCTCGATGCCGGAAATACCGGCCGCGATCTGGGCAGCGAATGCCAGATACGGGTTGAGGTCGGAGCCGCCGACCCGGCACTCGACGCGAACCGCCTTGCCGCTGCCGCAGATGCGGTATCCGGCTGTGCGGTTGTCCAGCGACCAGATCGCCTTGGTCGGCGCGAACGTACCGGCCTGGAAGCGCTTGTATGAGTTGATGTTGGGTGCCAGGAAGCAGGTGAACTCCGAGGCATGGGCCAGCAGGCCGGCCAGATACTGCCGCATCATGTCCGACATGCCGTATTCGCCTTCAGGATCGTGGAAGCGGGCTTCACTGCCATCCTTCGACCATAGCGACTGATGCACATGCGACGATGATCCGGCTGCTTCATAGTCCCACTTCGCCATGAAGGTTGCAGCACGTCCTTGCGCCCAGGCGATTTCCTTGACCCCGTTCTTGGTGATCACATGGTTGTCGGCAGCGGTCAGGGCATCGGCGTATTTGACATTGATCTCTTCCTGCCCGGCCCAGGCTTCGCCCTTGGAACACTCGACAGGGATGCCGGCGCCATAAAGTCCGTTGCGGACAGCGCGCATGACATCTTCTTCCTTGGTGGTCTGGAACAGATGATAGTCTTCATTGTAGGGGCTGATCAGGTTCATGTCGCGATAACCCTGCGCATGAGCTTCTTCAAAACTTTCCTCAAACAGGTAGAACTCAAGCTCCGATGCCATCATCGCCGACAGGCCCATGGCCTCGAGACGGGCGATCTGCTTTTTCAGGATGGCGCGTGGCGAGACCGGAATGTCCTCATGGCCGTGATGGTCCATGACATCGCACAACACAAACGCCACGCCCTCCTGCCACGGCAGGCGGCGCAGGGTGGCCAGGTCCGGCTTCATCATGTAGTCGCCATAGCCCTTTTCCCAGCTGGCGGACTTGTAGCCCGGCACCGGTTCCATCTCCATGTCGACGGTCATGAGATAGTTGCAGCTGTGGGTTTCGTTTATGGCAGAGTCAAGAAAGTGCTGCGCGTGAAAGCGCTTGCCCATCAGCCTGCCCTGCATGTCGACCTGCGCCATGATGACGGTGTCGATCTCGCCTGCCTCGACAGCTTTCGTCAGTTCGGCAATTGTCAGTAATCCCGGCATTCAATCCTCCCGACGGACATAAAAACATGGACACGCCGGCCCCAAGCATCTCTTGGGGCCGGCCTGCAATCAGGGTGAGACGATCAACTGTAACGGTACGGCCGTCCAGCCTTGGTCATGTCGGCATTGTATTTCTTGAAGATGTCGACGACCTTCTTCTTGGTTTCCGATTCAGCCGCAATCTCGTCCCAGAACTTGACGGCTGCATCTTCAACCGTTTGCCATTCGGCATCTGGAATGGAGGTCAGCTTCATCTTGGTGCCATCGACACGCAAGGAGGCTTCACCGCCCCAGTACCACCACTGACGATAGTAATGACTCTGGTCCATGGTCAGCTTGAGCAGTTCCTTCAGATGATCCGGCAGCTCATTGTAGCGGTCCATGTTGGCAAAGAACGACCCTGCCCAGGCGCCGGAGATATTGTTAGTGAGGAAGTAGTTGGTTACATCCGCCCAACCTACCGTGTAATCCTCGGTGATGCCCGACCAGGCAATGCCGTCGAGCTCGCCGGTCTGCACGGCAACCTCGATGTCTTCCCATGGCAGTGTCACCGGAATTACGCCGAACTGGGCCAGGAAGCGGCCGGCTGTCGGGAACGTGAATACCTTCTTGCCCTTGAGATCGGCCAGTGAGTTGATCGGATCCTTGGTGGCGAAATGGCATGGATCCCAGGCACCGGCAGACAGGTGCTTTACCCCTACCTTGGAGTACTCCGCGTCCCAGATCTCGTTCAGGCCGTACTGGTTGAACAGCACCGGCACGTCCAGCGAATAGCGGCTGGCGAACGGGAAATAGCCGCCGAACACGGTGACTTCGGTTGGCGATGCCATGGAGTCATCATCAGACTGTACGGCGTCGATGGTGCCCTTCTGCATGGCGCGGAACAGTTCACCTGTCGGCACCAGCTGGTCTGCGAAGAACAGCTCGATTTCCATCTCGTCGCGGGCGACCTTGTTGAAACTGTCAATGGCCGGCTTGATGACGTGCTCTGCCAGCGCCGGACCCGCATAGGTCTGCATGCGCCACTTGATTTTGGATTGAGCGTGTACCGCAGGTGCAGCAAGTGTTGCAGCACCGGCTACGCCGGCTCCCTGAATAAATTTGCGTCTTGTCGTCATATCACAAACCTCCACTTTGGTTTTCAGTTACACGTCTACTCTTCACTCTAGTTTTCGCTGGTCAACTCCACCTCACGAACAATTCCCCCTGTCCCCCAAAATCAAAATCACTTCCCATAAACATAATTCGGCAGCCACAGAGCGATCTGCGGAAACACCATGACCAGTGTCAGGGCCAGGATCATCACACCGACAAACGGGATGATGGATTTGTATATATCGGTCAGCCCGATTTCCGGCGGCGCCATGGCGCGCATCAAGAACAGGTTGTATCCGAACGGCGGTGTCATGTAGGCGATCTGGGTGGTGATGGTATAGAGCACGCCATACCAGACAAGGTCGAATCCGAGCGCACCGACCAGCGGCACATACAGCGGCGCGACAATCACCAGCATGGCGGTGTCGTCCAGGAACGTTCCCATCAAGATGAACGACAGCTGCATCAGGATCAGGATCATCCAAGGCGACAGGCTCAGCTGCTCGGTAAAAAGATTGTCGATCGCCCGCACCGCGCCAAGCCCGTCGAAGACCGCGCCAAAGGCGAGGGCGGCGAGAATGATCCACATGAACATGCAGGTGATACCGAGAGTCTGCTTCACCGAGGTCTCGAAGAC
>JABDRA010000471.1 GCA_013041995.1 Anderseniella sp.
GTGTACGGTTAATCCGCAATCGATTGCAGATGCCGTATCGCTCGGCAGCGTCGATGGCAGAGGCGCGTGCGGGATTAAAAACGCATGGAAGGTATCGGCGGTCGGTAACGTGGCGTTCTCAACGCCTGCCAGAATACGCTGCCAGATGGTGGGGGCCACAAACCGCTGGATTGGCAAGGTGGTGCAACCTGCAGCCCGATCGGCGTTCGGCGAGCCGGTCGTCGAGTTGCGCATAGCGGCATCTTATGCCTGCCGCGGCCGCGACAACAAACGCGGTGCCAAAATCTCCGAGCATGCGTTTGGCAATGCGCTTGATGTCTCGGCCTTTACGCTGGCATCAGGCCGGGTTGTGGAAGTGGAAGACGGCTGGAAGAGTGGCGGCAAGGAAAGTAAGTTCCTGAAGCAGGTGCACGGCAAGGCATGCGGGACGTTCACAACCGTGCTCGGCCCGAAGGCAAATGCCGCACATCGCAACCACTTTCACTTTGATCTCGGCAAGCATGGCCGCTCGGGCAAGGGCAAGTACTGTCGCTGAAGGCCAATTGGACAATGTGTATTTGCAGCATCGTCATCCGAACAATACGGCGCTCATCGTCCGGCCCGGCATGAACGCGAAGAAACCTGCTCCAAGCAATGCGCCCACCATGGTTGATATCATTGCATATTTGTGCGCGCGAATATTACCTGCCCTGACTGCCCAGACGGCCTGCGTCAATCCCAGCAGTGTCCATGCGGACAACAGGTGGATCCAGCTATAGCTCGACCCGTTCATGCCGGTGATCCAGAATGATGATATGCAAATGAGGGCCAGCATCGTGACCCATGCCCGCCCGACATGTTTATGGGCGGGCGTCCCTCTTCTCACAGTAAGGATGACCGCTGTCAGCGTGATGGCAATGGCTGCGGCTGCCACATGAAGCTGAATTGCAAGACCGGCTTCCAGCAATGGCTTGATGTTCATTCTGCATTCCTTCAGGTATGAGTTGTGTCTCAACCGAAGGCTTAGCGGCGGGCTGCAGCTTTTAAGAAGCTGTGATGCGTCAACAGGGGCAAGGGCTACGTGAAACGTCAGATTGTGCAACTCACGCTTCGTGAAATGCGGTCACTTTTTTCCGATAAACGGCTGTGGATGGCGTTTGGCGCCATTGTCGCGTTGTTCGTGTTCACCGGCCCGTTCGGCACCATTGACCGGCTCGGGTTTGCCGAACGGCTGGGGTTCTGGCTCACGGTGCATCTGGTGACATGGTCGATAGCGCTGAGCGGCGTTGCCCTGGTCAGCGTATGGAACGGCGATAATTCCCGTATCGGTATATGGCAAACCGTAATTGGATGCTGCCTTGCAACACCGTTCATCGGCTTTGCCGTCAGCGCGATCAGGACACTGTTTCTGAACGAACAGATAACTGTAACGAGTGTTTTCTGGCAGATGGTTCAGGCCTTACCGGTTGCCATCATTATCGGCATCGTTGCCTATTTCTTCTTTCAACCGGTGCAGTCACAATCGAGCGACCTCAAAGCACCCGATCCCGGCGCGCGGCTGATGCTGCGCCTGCCGCCTGAGAAGCGAGGCGAACTGCTCTATATGTCGATGCAGGACCACTATGTTGAAATCGTTACAACCAAGGGCAGGGAGCTTGTACTGCTCCGGCTGGCAGACGCCATGACCGAGGCAGGCAGCACAACCGGTATTCAGGTGCACCGCTCGCACTGGGTGGCGTTTTCAGCGATCTCGTCCATCAAACGCGATGGCGGTAAATCCAGTGTCGTCATGACCGATGGCACCGAACTGCCGGTCAGCCGAACCTATGCCAAAGCGCTGCGCGAGGCCGGATATACCTGAAGCTCAAACCGTCTCGTTTAAGCCTTGCCGTAGCCGCCACCTGTCGGTGTCTGGATGATGATGGCATCGCCTGGAAACACCCTGGTCTGGTCACAGCCCTTGAGCGGTTCGACCGTACCGTTCGCACGGCGGCATGAATTGATGCCGACCTCGCCCGGGTCGCCGCCATCGAGGCCGAACGGCGGGACGCGCCGGTGACCGGTCAGCAGTGACACGTCCATTTCCTCCAGGAAGCGCACCGTGCGTCTGGTGCCGCCACCGCCGGACCATTTGCCATGGCCGCCGGCACCGCGCCTGATGCGGAAATCCTCCAGCACCACCGGATAGCGGAATTCCAGAATTTCCGGGTCGGTCAGCCGCGTATTGGTCATGTGGGTATGAACGCCTGAGGTGCCGTCATAGCCGGGCCCGGCACCGGAGCCGGAGCAGATGGTCTCATAGTACTGGTATGTGTCATTGCCGAAGTTGAAGTTGTTCATTGTCGACTGGGATGCAGCGACCGCTTTGAGTGCGCCGAACAGACAGCTGGTCACGGCCTGCGAGACTTCAACGTTCCCGGCCACCACGGCTGCCGGGTATTCCGGTGACAGCATGGATTTTTCAGGCGTGACGATGGTGATGGGCTTCAGGCAACCGGCATTCATGGGAATATTGTCGGCCACCATGCACCGGAACACATACAGGACGGCGG
>JABDRA010000473.1 GCA_013041995.1 Anderseniella sp.
GACCCTGCCCTGCTCCGCATAGTGGCGTTCGAGAAATTTCGCTCTTGACCCATCGTCGGAGCGGTAGGGGCTGTCAACAATCAGTTGACATTCACGCTGTTCAATCCAGCGCAGTTCGAGGCAGGGGGCTATAGTGGTATGGGTCACAGCCAGTTTGGCAAGTTCAGCTTTCTGGATATATCTGCCGGCTTTTCTGATCATCGGGTTTTTAAAACAGATAATCTCAGGAAAAGCGATTCACATTGCCCAACTGCGGAAACTCGACTGACATGGTACATTGCTCCATCACCGATTGACTGAAGCCCTGTCGAAGCCGGCTGTCTTTTGATATCCGCGTACAACCGCCTCAAGCTCGTCAGGACCGGCGACATCCTCGAGCCGGTCAAAGCCGTCCGGCGCGCGCTGGTTGACCAGATCGATGACCCGTTCAGGTCCGCCGCCCCGGTTCTGCCGCACGATCTCCGACGTGGCAGGCAGGCGTTCTGCTTCGTAAGCCAGCAGGGCTGCGCCTGCATCATTGTCACATTCGCCAAGCCTGTCTGCGAGACAGCGGGCATCGAGTATCGCCTGGCTGGCACCGTTTGATCCCACCGGATACATCGGGTGAGCGGCGTCACCGAGCAAAGTCACATTGCCAAATGTCCATTGCCCGACCGGATCGCGGTCACACATGGGATATTCATAAAACGTGCCCGTCTCGCGGATAAGCGCCAGCGGGTCCAGCACATTCAGCGAGAAGGTGTTTTCAACGAACGGCAGCAGTTCGCTCATCACGCCTTCACGGTTCCAGTCTTCCCGTCGCGGCATGGGCGTTGAGCCATCACCCATTTTTGCTGCCACCGCCCAGTTCATCAGCACCTTGCCGTCAGGACGGTCATCGTTTGCGATCGGGTACAGAACCAGTTTTGCATCCATGCCGCCGGCAATCACCATGGACCGTCCGGTCAGGAACGGGTCCCACAGGCACGCACCGCGCCACAACATGATGCCGTTCCATTTCGGGTCGCCCTGGTCCGGATAGAACTGTTTGCGCACCACCGAGTGAATACCGTCACAGGCGATCACGGCATCACCGTCCACCAGCAATTCTTTTTTGTCAGTCGTTTGAAACACGGCAGTGGCAGAGCCGTCGCCCGGCCTCACACCGGTACACGCATGACCTGTCCTGATGGCGCCAGTTCCCAGCCGCTCGATCACCGCATCGCGCAGCACACCCTGCAGGCGGCCGCGATGAATTGAAAACTGCGGCACGTCGAGGCCCGCATCGGTACCGCGCAATTCCCGCCAGATCGTCTGGCCCTGCCGGTTCTGGTAGATCAGTTCGTGGGTGCGAATGGCGACGGTGTCGAGCGCGTCGAGCAAACCGATATTGGCCAGTTCCCTGATCGCGTGCGGCAAAGTGTTGATGCCCACCCCGAGTTCGCGGATTTCTTCCGAGCGCTCGTAAACTTCAGCCTTGATGCCGTGGTCATGCAGCATAAGAGCTGCAGCCAGCCCGCCAATCCCGCCTCCAACAATTACAACCTTCAACGTTTACTCTCCCTGCAGCATAAAAAACCCGCCCTCAATACTGCTTGAGAGCGGGCTGGAATGTCGAGACGGAACTTGCGCTATTTCATTGCGCAATCCTTGGCGTGGTCATCACCGGTTGCTTCATAGACCGCAGAGACGGTCTTGTGGGTCCACTTGCCGTCCGGACCTTCTACCACTTGCCGCAGATAGTAGTTCTGCACGGGGAAATGGTTGTTGCCGTAGGAGTAATCGCCGCGGACCGACTTGTAATTTGCCTTCTTCAGCTCGGCACGAAATGCGTCCTTGTCCTTGACATTGCCGCCGGTGGCGACGACGGCTGAATTGATCAGGTTGATCGCATCGTAGGTCTGGGCTGCATAGAAGCTTGGATAGCGGTCATGCTTGGCCCGATAGTCGGCAACGAACTTCTTGTTGGTCTCATTGTCCAGGTCAGGGCTCCACTGCATGGTGTCGTAGGCACCGAGCACCGACTTGATGCCCCCTGCCTGGAACTTCGGCAGTGACAGTCCGTCCACCGTAAACACGTTGAAGAACTGCATTTTTCCGGTAAGACCGGCCTGGCCGAACTGTTTCAGGAATGCACCACCTGCCTTGCCCGGATAGAACACGAAGATTGCTTCTGCGCCCGAAGCCGACGCCTTTGCAAGCTCAGCGGAGAAATCAAGCTGGGCATCCTTGCCCCACTTGGTGAAGTCCTCGCCCTTGATCTCGCCCTTGAACGAGCTTTTCACGCCGGCCACCATGTCTTTGCCGGCGGCATAGTTCGGTGCCATGATGTAAAGTGATTTTACACCGCGCTGATTGAGCACTTCACCGAGAGCCTTTGGCACCATGTCGTTCTGCCAGGATGACGAGAAGAAGTTCTCGTGGCATTCCTTGCCGGCCACATGTGACGTGCCGGCATTGGCGCCGATCAGGAACTTGCCGCCTTCCAGAATGGATTTTTTCGCCGCCAGCAGAACGTGCGACCAGATAATGCCGGTCACGATGTCCACATCGTCCTGGGACACCAGCTTGTCGGCCTTCTGCTTGCCGATGTCCGGCCTGAAGCCATCGTCTTCTGCGATGATTTCAACTTCCGTACTGCCCATCTTGCCGCCAAGGTGTTCCATGGCCAGGTTGATGCCGTTCATCTGTTCTTCGCCCAGAACGGCAGCCGGTGTGGTCAGCGTTGTGATGACGCCGATTTTCACCTTATCAGCGGCAATGGCAGCACTTGCCGTTGCCGAAATGCCAAGCGCCAGCGCGCCGGCGAGAATTTTGCGGATCATGTGTCTACTCCCTGATACTCAAATCTTGTGTGATTGCCGTAGATGGCAGGTTCAGCCTCGATTTGATCCTAGCACCGGGGTTTGCCTTGGCAATGGCTTTGTTACAGAACGGTTTATGGCAGAATCTGCTGGCCGTGTGCATTGACGCCCGAATACAGCCAGCTCATGCCGTCATAGGACTGTTGTGCCGATCGGCCCGACAGCATCATTTGCCTGAGTTCTGCCAGTGGACCGGCCGCGTGATAGATATCTCCATAAAGCCGCGCCGTCATCTGCACTCTGGCGGTACGCAGATACCGGTCTGCCTGATAGGCAAGGAAGGCGTCGGCCGGATCACTGTGGGCCGAAACATGGTGCGCCAGGCACACAGCGTCTTCGGTTGCCATGCAGGCGCCTTGCGCCAGGTATTGCAGCATCGGGTGGGCTGCATCACCCAGCAATGTCACGCGGCCTCTGCTCCAGTTTTTGACAGGGTTGCGGTCGCACAATACCCACATGCGCCAGCTCTCGATCTTGTCGAGCATGCCCATCACTTCCGTCCGCTGCCCGGCAAACCGCTGGTTCAGTTCGCCGATATCGCCGTACACATCCCAGCCT
>JABDRA010000474.1 GCA_013041995.1 Anderseniella sp.
CGTCCAGGCCGTGTTGAAGGGGTTTCCGCGGGCCGAAATCCTGGAAGTGCGTGACCTGAAGGCAGAAACCGTCGCGCCGATTGGCGAGCACCACGACCTTGATGGCGACGTTCCCGATGACCTGGCGGACTGAAATCCCAAAACTGAAGCCCCAAGACACGCTCAACTCGTACTGTTTTTTCGAAATGTATAAGGTAAGGACCCAATGAAAAATATCGGCAATATGATGAAGCAGGTTCAGGAAATGCAGACCAAGATGGCCGACATGCAGGCTCGTCTGGACGAAATGACCGTGACCGGACAGGCCGGGGCGGGCCTGGTCAAGGTGACATTGAACGGCAAGAACCTGATGCAGTCGATTGAAGTGGACGACAGCCTGATGAAGCCTGACGAAAAGGAAATTCTGGAGGATCTGCTGATGGCAGCCTATAATGAAGCCAGGGCCAAGGTGGATCAGCTGGTGGCAGACCAGATGAAAGATGTCACCGGCGGCATGGCATTGCCGCCCGGCTTCAACATACCGGGCATGTAATGATTGCGAAGTTTCCTGAAGGACCGTGCTGCATCTTTGCCGGTGCACATGGTTCGTGCTGCCAGGTGCATTCATGAAGCGCAATGTTGTCGGGGTCGAAATTGAACGCCTCATTCAGTTGATGGCCCGTTTGCCCGGTCTGGGGCCGCGCTCTGCGCGCCGCGCCGCACTGCATCTCGTCAAGAATCGGGAAAAATTGATGCAACCGCTCGGTGCAGCGCTTGCAGATGTGTTGGATAAAGTATCCGAGTGCGCTGTGTGCGGAAATGTCGATGTGGTCAATCCGTGTACCTTGTGCTCGGACCCGCGTCGTGACACCACCCAGATATGTGTAGTGGAAGAGGTCGCTGACCTGTGGGCGCTCGAACGTGCATCAGCGATTTCAGGTGTGTATCACGTGCTTGGCGGTACCCTGTCTGCAATTGACGGGGTCAGGCCGGAAGACCTGGGCATTTCAGAGCTGGTGCACCGGGTGACAACAGGAAACGTGCAAGAGGTGATGATTGCCGTCAATGCTACCGTAGATGGCCAGACCACCGCCCACTACATCATGGACCAGCTTGAAGGCACGAACGTAAAGGTGACCAGATTGGCACACGGTGTACCGGTTGGCGGTGAGCTGGACTATCTGGACGAGGGCACGCTGGCGGCGGCTGTTAAGGCACGTCGATCACTGTAAACGGCGCGTGCTGACGGGATTCCGCAAAAAACTCCCAAAAACTGCCGACACGGTTAACTATCTGTTTAAATCGCACTCCCTGTTTCGGAGGGTCATGCACTGCCTTTGGCATGTTTGGCCCGAAGATTGCTGTGCTGTTGCCAATAGGTTCTCACATGTACCGGTCTTGGATTCCGGTAATCGTCATCTGAATGGATCCGGTGACGTGAGCAGTACACAGGAGTTACGGCATGAAATTCGGCGTTAACAGGACAAAATCCGCAATCCGGCAACTGGCCGTTGGGTTTTCCCGCGATACACAAGGCGCAGTGGCACTGATAGCCGGGATTGCGGCAGTACCGATGTTTCTTGCAGCAGGTGCTGCTGTCGATTTTCTCCGGGTGGACGCCGCGCGGGCCGAAGTGCAGGCTTCGCTTGATGCAAGTGCGCTGGCCGCAGCTGCAGCCAAGCCTGGAACCTCCGACACCGCCCGCCGCAAGATTGCCCTCGACACCTTCGAAGCCAACCTTCAGGGCGGATTTGCCGACAAGCTGGATGGCGTCCCACTGGTCAGCTTTGAAGACGGCAGTCTGACAGTATCGTATGATGGCGGCTTGCCGACGACACTGCTGCGCATTGGAGGTTTTGACAAATTCAATGTAGGTGCGAGTTCTACTGTCGCGATCAACCTGCCGGCACGTGCCGAAATTGCCATGGTGCTGGATTATTCGTCATCGATGGAAAACTATTCTGCAGGTCAGCAGAAATATGTCACCATGCGCAAGGCGGCCATCGACATGGTCAATGGCCTGACCGGCAATGGCAAGAACCCGGAAGTCAAGTTCGGCCTGGTCCCATTTTCACACAATGTGTATGCAACGCTGCCTGCCAGCTATGTCGTTGGCGGCAGTGGCGGAAGCTGGACCGGGTGCACCTATGACCGTCAGTACCCCTACAACACAACCTCCGCCACGCCGGGCGGTTCCAGCAAATCAAAGTGGGGTCAGGCAAAGCCGACCGATTTCGGTAGTTACAAGGGCCAGGCCAATTACCATTGTGACGGATACAAGCACAATGGAAACGGCTATCTGGCCAACCAGTTGCGGGTCAGTGAACTGTCATCGAACCATTCGGCTACCACAAGCCAGCTTCAGGCCATGGAGCCTTACGGCTATACCAATATTTCACTCGGCGTAGAATTTGGCTGGCACCTGCTGGAGCCCGGCGCACCCTATGCTGCCCGTAGCCACGACGATGACGAAAACAAGAAATTCATTGTTGTTCTGACCGATGGCAAGCAGACAACCCCGGCATTTGGACCTGGTGGATCCAGGGACCGTTTCGATGGTGAAAGCAACCTCACCACACTGTGTTCCAACATCAAGGCCGGAAACCAGATCACCGTCATCACCATTGCGTTTGCCCTCAATGACTCCGCAACGGAAACCCGGTTGCGCAATTGTTCGACCGACCCGGACAAGCATTTCTTCAAGGCGGAAAGCGCCGGCGATCTGACAAGCGCCTTCGAGGAAATTCAACAGCAGATAGCAAAAGCCATTTTCCTGTCCAAATAATTACTTCCTTTGGAATAGGATTCAGGCAGGCAGACGGTTTCTTCTACTCACCGGCAACAAGACGTGGTGGCGATGCATCGTCATCACGTTGTGCCGTGTCAGCAAATTCGACCTGCTCGATCTTAGCGCCGCGCCGGGTGATCTTGTCAGAGGAAATGACGATTTTTTCGATGTCTTTTCCGGCCTGGCCGAAGTGGCGCTGCAGATCCAGCACCCTGTCATGCATGCGCCCGACATCATCCATCAGCCGTACTACCTCGGTTTGAATGACCACGGCCTGTTCACGCATGCGCGCGTCCTTGAACACGGCCTGCATTGTCTGCACCAGCAACATCAGCACGTTGGGTGAGGCAATGATGACATGCAGACGATGGGCACGCTGGATGATGTCTTCAAAATTTTCATGCAGGTCTGCATAGATTGACTCCGACGGTACGAACATGATGGCCGTCTCGTGGGTTTCCCCCTTGAGCAGGTACTTCTCCGAAATGTCCTTGATATGTTTCAGCACATCAGCCCTGAAACGCTGCTGGTAGTTCTTCAGGTCTTCTTCGGGGCCGGCCTGTTTCAGGGCATTAAAGCCCTCCAGCGGAAACTTGGCATCGACCACCACGCAGATGTCATTCTCCGGCAACCGGATAAGACAGTCAGGGCGTGTGCCGTTCGACAGTGTGGTCTGGAAAGAATAGGCAGTTGAGTGCAGGCCATCGCGGATAATGGCTTCCATCCGGCCCTGGCCATAAGCACCACGGGACTGTTTGTTGGCTAGAATGTCACGCAGGCTCAGCATTTCCGATGACAGATTGGTCAGGTTGGTCTGTGCAGTATCGATCACCGCGAGGCGTTCATTGAGTTTTTGCAGCGATTGGGTTGTGCGTTGGCTGCTTTCATTGAGGCCCGCGCCAAGGCGTTGCGATACCTGGTCAAGCCGGGTGTCCAGCGTTTGCGCAAGGTGGGCCTGTGTTGAGGCGGAATGCTCAGCAAGGCCGCGCAGTTGCCCTGACATTTCAGCAAGCTTGGTTTCAAGTTCGGCCGCACGGCGCATGGCATCTATCGACTGTTGCCCGCCGCCGCTGGCCGCACGCCAGGCCAAAACAACCGCAGCTACAAGCAACACCAGCACCAGCGTGGCGCCAAGTACGCTCAAATGACCCCATGTTAGGGCCGTCCGGCCGATCAGAATTGCTGTCTCTGAAAAATCCATTTGACCAACATACCGCGATTCTGCGAATTAAAAAGATCAAAACATGAACATTTGCGATCAAAAAAACCGGTCCGCCAGGATATCCCCAGCGAACCGGCTCAAACTCATTCCAAACTCTCAGGCTTAAACAGCTTTGAGGTTGTCAGCAGACATCTTGCCGGACTTGCGGTCGGTTACCAGTTCGAACTCGACCTTCTGGCCTTCGTTCAGCGTGGACATGCCGGCGCGCTCTACTGCAGAAATGTGGACAAAAGCGTCCTTGGAACCATCTTCAGGCTCGATAAAGCCATACCCTTTGGTGGTGTTGAAGAATTTTACGGTACCGATAGTCATTGATCGTATTTCCTTATTCAATGCTCATTTGGCCCCCGCGCTGCCTTGTGCAGTCGGACAGGCCGGTCGTCTCGCTTTACATTGTCGGGAGATCACTGGGCTTCTCGGTAGTACCGGGGTCGTTCAGAAAACTTCTAACAATTTGCGTGCGCAGGGACCTAGCATATTTGAGACCTGTTGATAAGTGGATTTATTGTGACGATATTGTATCGTTACGGGTTCCAGGCGGTATCGTCTTTGCTTGGCAGGGCCTGGTGTGCGGTGTCAGTTATTCCCGCTATAGCGGGTGAAAACCCGATAAGGCCAACCTGCACGTCTTCCGTGCAATGAAATGTATATAAGACGAACATTATCCGACAATCCACTTGCTGACTGCAGGGTAAGCTTCATATCATTCGGTATGCGCTCCGGTTCGTCGCAGCTTTGGTCATGCAGCTAATCCGACAGGTGAACCGCGCCGTAAAAAAACCGAATTGAACGTTCCCGGAGCAAGTTGCGTTGCATATCCACGTAGAAGAATATCGAGCTTCGGCACATGGCAGTGACGCTATGCGACCCGGCCTGTTCAGCCGGACAAACGGATTCTCGTTTTCCGATCCAGGCAATGGCCATTTGCAGACCAGCACGGCAACCACCGACAAACTCGGGATCAGAGTTGGCAGGGTGAGTTCTACAGGTCATGAAATAGACCTGACCGAACTGAACCATTTCACAATACTGTTGCCGGTACAGGGTCGACTGGAAGCGCGCAGTTGCCGTGCTGAACACAGTTGCAGACAAGGCGAAGCGTTATTGTTTGGCCCAAATCGGCGGACGACCCGGGCCGTTGCTGAAGCCGGGGAGCGGTTCGAAGCCAATGTCTTGCTTTTTCCAACGGGAATGCTGAATGCAAATCTGGACATGCAGACACTCGAAAAGACCTGTGAACTGTTGGAAACCGGCGTGACAGTGCATCATGCGGATACCTTCGGTGCCCCGTTTCTCAAGTTTTGTGATTTTCTGTCCACTGTCATCATGAGCGGCTCTGCCATGCTGGGGGATCGCCGGCACATGCAGCAAATGGACACCCTGCTGATAGAACTCTATGGAGAGTTCATCTCGCGCCTGGCTGATGAAAATAGCGTTGATCGGAAAACCCGATCAGCCGGCGCGCGCTATGTGGCGAAGGCTGAAGAGTACATGCGGACCAATCTGGACGAACCGCTTACGGTGTCCGGGATCGCAAATGCCATTGGCGTGTCGCCGCGCAGTTTGCAATTGGCTTTCCGGGAGGTGCGCTCCGCTGCCCCACGCGAAATCCTCGCCCTGATGCGGCTTAACCTGGTGCATGAAAAGCTCAAGTCGGACAAAAGCGCTGCCGGGGTCACGGATATTGCCCTGCAGTGCGGGGTGGCCAACATCGGCCGCTTTGCAGGCTTCTATCGTGAAACATATGGTGAGAAACCCTCAGCCACCCGCCGCAGAGCGCGCGCCGGCCTCACCGGCAACCGTTAGTACAAAGGGATTAAAGGGTCCTGACCCTGGTTCCTTCGCTACAACTTCCCGGCGCTCAACAAGGCATTCGCTCGCGATATTCGTCTGACGAACATTTTCGCGGCAATTTTACCGCTGCATTTTCGTGTTCTGCATTTTTTTTACCGCTCCCACATGTGATGGTCAGTCCACGTTGGTTCGAGGCTCCGGGCCGGCCGCATTCAGGTTTTTTGAATTGACCCGTGGGGTCCCCGCTTGCTGAAAAGGCGAGTGGCGTGAAATCCCGGAGCTCTTTACATGCGGGTCTGGCGTTGTACCGGGGAGGCCCGCGCGGCGCGGTGGTGTTGCTGTGCAACTGGAATGCAACAGGAATGTTGCATGGCAACCCCCGGCCGTTATACCAAAGGAAGTAATTATTGGCCCTTTTGACCAATTTTTCGCGTTTGCTGGCTATGCCTGCTTCACGCCTTGGTCTGGCCGACCACAAGTGGAGCATAACGACGTCCGGCGGACGCGAAAAACCGGCCTTCGGTGGGCCAAGTCCGTCCATCTGGTGCGTTGCGGCGCTTGCCCGATGCGACCTGCATCGCGCCGCGCACCACGCCTGCCAGAATGAACGGATTTGACTCCATCAAATGGGTCAATAATTACTTCCTTTGGTATTAAACGCCGGATCAAGAAGTTTCTCCAGGCATCAAAAAACCGCGGGCCTTTCGGTCCGCGGTTTCGCATTTTCTGTTTGCTTTTGGGCGCTGGACTAGAAGTCCATACCGCCCATGCCGCCCATGCCGCCGCCGCCAGGCATCGGAGGCATGGCGCCTGCGCCTGCATCCTTCTTCGGTGCTTCGGCAACCATGGCTTCTGTGGTGATCAGCAGGGCTGCAACAGACGCCGCATCCTGCAGGGCAATACGAACCACTTTGGTTGGGTCCATGATGCCTTCGGCAACCATGTCGCAATACTCTTCAGTCTGCGCGTTGAAACCGAAGTTGCCGGATTTTTCCAGCACCTTGCCAACCACGATTGAACCTTCAACACCGGCATTGGTGGCGATCTGACGGATCGGGGCTTCAAGAGCCTTCGATACGATCTTGATGCCGGCCATGATATCCGGATTGTCGTCGGTAATCTTCTCAGCAGCCTTCTTGGCACGCAGCAGAGCCACGCCACCGCCGGGAACAATGCCTTCTTCTACCGCAGCGCGGGTAGCGTTAAGGGCATCGTCAACGCGATCCTTGCGTTCTTTCACTTCGATTTCGGTCACACCGCCAACCTTGAGAACGGCAACGCCGCCCGCCAGCTTTGCCAGGCGTTCCTGCAGCTTTTCACGGTCATAGTCAGACGTGGTGTCTTCAACCTGACGACGGATCTGGTTGCAGCGGGCTTCGATGTCAGCCTTCTTGCCGGCACCGTCGACGATGGTTGTGTTTTCCTTGTCAATGGAAACGCGCTTGGCGCGACCCAGCATGTCAAGGGTAACATTTTCCAGTTTGATGCCGAGGTCTTCAGAAATGACCTGACCACCGGTAAGAACCGCGATGTCTTCCAGCATTGCCTTGCGGCGATCGCCGAAGCCGGGTGCCTTGACAGCAGCAACCTTGAGGCCGCCACGCAGCTTGTTGACCACCAGGGTTGCCAGTGCTTCGCCTTCAACATCTTCTGCAATGATCAGCAGCGGACGTGAGGACTGAACAGTGGCTTCCAGCAGCGGCAGGATGGCCTGCAGGTTGGCCAGCTTCTTTTCGTGCAGCAGGATATAGGGGTCTTCCATTTCGGTGACCATCTTGTCTGCATTGGTGATGAAGTAAGGCGACAGGTAACCGCGGTCAAACTGCATGCCTTCAACAACGTCCAGTTCGGTTTCTGCCGTTTTGGCTTCTTCAACCGTGATAACGCCTTCGTTGCCGACTTTCTGCATGGCCTGAGCGATCATCTGGCCAATTTCGCTTTCGCCGTTGGCGGAGATGGTGCCGACCTGGGCGACTTCTTCAGACGTCTTGATCTTCTTGGACCGCTTGATAAGGTCAGCAATGGCAGCGGTAACAGCCAAATCGACGCCGCGCTTCAGATCCATCGGGTTCATGCCGGCAGCAACCGACTTGCCACCTTCACGAACAATGGCCTGAGCCAGAATGGTAGCTGTCGTGGTGCCGTCGCCGGCCAGATCGTTGGTCTTGGAGGCGACTTCACGCACCATCTGTGCGCCCATGTTCTCGAACTTGTCGTCGAGTTCGATTTCCTTGGCAACGGTTACGCCGTCCTTGGTGGTGCGCGGTGCGCCGAAGGATTTGTCGATGACAACATTACGGCCTTTAGGACCGAGTGTTACCTTGACAGCATTGGCAAGAATGTCGACGCCGCGCAGCATGCGCTCGCGTGCATCGGCGCCGAATTTTACTTCTTTAGCAGCCATTTTTAGGCTCCTTTGGATTGAATTGGTTTACTTGAACATTTCGTCGTCAGGTGTATCTGAGTGCGCTTGAGCACAAAAAAAGCCCGAGGAAGGATTACTTCTTGGACTTCTTGCCTTCCAGAACACCCATGATGTCGCTTTCTTTCATGATCAGCAGGTCGTTGCCGTCAATCTTGACTTCTGTGCCGGACCATTTGCCGAACAGCACCTGATCGCCAGCCTTGACGTCCGGAGCAATCAGCTTGCCCGCTTCGTCGCGCGCGCCTGCGCCTACGGCGACAACTTCACCCTGCATGGGCTTTTCCTGTGCGGTTTCAGGAATGATGATACCACCTGCAGTTTTGGTATCTTCCTCGATCCGGCGAACGACCACGCGGTCGTGCAGAGGACGGAAATTCATCTACGCTTCTCCTTGAGTATACAAACACTCTGGTTGGTTGGGATGACCCGTATCTGACCTTGCTCGGGTCAGCGTACGGATCAGCCTGTTAGCACTCTATTGACAGGAGTGCCAACAGTTGAGGAGCGATGTATGATGCATGACCCGTCACGTCAAGGTTTTGCTAAACAATTTTTTCCCGCAGGCATGCATTTACTGACATGCATGGTTAATTCACATAGTGGTTGGTATGTATGACGGCGACACATTTTTCTCCCTGACCATGGCTGCGCGCTTCGGGCTGGTGTTTCTGTCCATAGGGTTGGCTGCGCTGACGGCGGCCGCATTCATCAAGGTCACCTGCCGAATGCTCTGGCTGGTACGTTTGCTTCTGGCGCTGGTATTTTTTTGGATTTTCGTCTGGCTCAGCCCGCAGGCATTCTACCTGTACTACATGATGCTGTTTGATCATTTGCCGCTGCAAAATGTGGTGCAATCTCCGCCTCGGCCATCGCAGATCAGGCACCTGCTGGGTTTTTCAGGCAAAGCCGCATTATCACATCATGCCACAGGAGTATTGGGCTGGGGGCTTGTCATGCTTGCAATTCTCGGCGAACGTGCAGTCCCCTGCAAATGGTTTCGTGCCGTGCTGCGCCTATGAAAATGGGATCCAGACCAAAAAACCCCCGATACATGGCCGGGGGCCTATTCGTCGCGTCAGGATCCAGTTTTGTTTAGCCACAACATTAGCGCGAACATTCTTGCGGCTTGGAGCGCAAGTACGGACCTGGTACTGTTACTTGGCACCCTGACGCACGGATTTCACTTTCGCGCGAACGTCCTTGCCCTTCCAGTCAACAACGGCAAAACCGTCGCACCATTTGCCTCTGAAAAGTTGCTTTTCCTTGTCGATCTTGAATGTGAAGCGCAGGCACTTGCCAGCCCGCTTGACCCGCCCGCCGGTATAAACGCCCGGAATTTTCAGATCGATACGGCAGTCGCGCGTTAATACAGCGCCGGCAGATTCCGTCTTGCCCCGGAAATTACCGGTGATCTTGTAAGTGCCCGGTTCAGCCCAGGCGGCACCACAAGACGCTGCATGTGCGATATTCGTCGCACCTGAAAAATTCATCGCCGCCACAGCTACGCCTGCCATGATGAAAAGTCTTCCAAAAAACATATTTCAGGTCCTGTCGGTCTAATTGTTGTCGTCAATGCAGTGGAAACATCCGCACAGCATGGATTTTGCATCAACCCGTCCGCATTCCTGTCGGCATAATGAGGATATTTGACGTTATGTGCAAGGTGCGACGATTTGGTTTTACGTAACAATTTGTCACGGCGTTGAAACAAAATGGCGCGCCCTTAACCATGTATTGACTTTTAAACATCGTTCAATTGGCTACACTTGTTGAGCGAGTTAGTATTTTATCCTATACCGGGAAACCGCTGCTGAACCTAGCAGTCATGGGGTGGGACTTGATCGAATGAAGCTGCTGGTTTGGCTGTTTTCAGTTAGTGCGCTTGTTTTGGCGGCAGTGTGCATTTTTGTGCTTGTGCGTTATGACATCGCGCTGCTGGCAGCCGTGTCCTGTCTGGCCGTGGCGCTCATCGTGTCTGCGGCGGCTTCCATTCCCTCTGATAGTGACGGTAACACGCGTTTGAACAACGTGCTGTCTCAGCGCCTCGGCAAGAACACCAACGACATTGAAAACCTGTCTCGCCGTATTGCCGACCAGGCACAACGCCTGAGCGACCTAGGATCACGGCTTGATTCCGGCAAGTCTCACCAGGGTACGCGCGACAAAGGGTGGGCAAATCAGCTTACCCCGACCGCGCAACGCCCGACCGCGCAACACCCGACCGTGCAACACCCGACTGCAAAGACACAGCCACCGGCGGTGCGGCCTTCCCACGGCCCTACGCGGCTGGCACCTGCACGGATTCAGCGCCCGCAACCAGTCCAGTTGTTTCTCGAACCGGTGGTTCGGCTGGCTGAAGGGCGCACCGCCTACTACAAGGCAAGTTTCCGGTTGCGGGATCAGTCACCCGCCGACCTGACCCACATTGTCGCGTCTGCCGACCTGCCAGTGCTGAACGGCCAAAGCAGCTTGTGGGACCCTGCGCTGGATGCCCAGTTGCTGCAGCAGATCCTGCCCCTGCTTGAAAAATTGCGCGCACGCCGTGGCGCTACCGGCATTTTCTGTCCGATTTCTGTTGCCACACTTGAAAATACCAAGGCCTTGCAGGAACTCGTTGGCCTGCTTCAGGCCAATCCGGACGGAGCTGCCGGCATAGTGCTGGATATCCATCACACAGCTCTTGCCGGTTTAAGTGAGGCTGGCCTGCAGGGCCTGGCCTGGCTTGCCAGCCTGGGCGCTACATTCTGTCTGACCGGGGAGGGCATGCCGTATGACGAATTGCCATCTCTGTCCGAGCTGGGCTTCGCGTTTATCGATGTACCAGGCGAAGGGCTGACTCAACCCGCCCAACCGGGAATGACCGCGGAGGAATTGTTGCACGCAACACAGGCCAACAACATTGCCCTCATCGCATCGGGTGTTGAGCAACCTGATAACGCCTCTTCCTTGATGCATGCATCATCACTCGGGCGTGGTCCGGGCTTTTCCAGCCCCCGTGCGGTGCGTGAGCGGGCGCTTCATTCGTCCAGCGCAGCACGGGTTGCGTAACTGATATCATGTCCATCAACAGGTCTTTTTCAGTTGCCGAAGCAGCACGTGATCTGAGTGCTGCCTATCCGGTATGGCTGTGTGATGTCTGGGGCGTGGTTCATGATGGATGCGAGGTCTATGCTGCTGCAGCTGACGCACTGTCCCGGCACCGGGCGCGCGGTGGCTGCGTTATTCTGATTACAAATGCACCCCGACCCAGCCACGTGATCGTGCCGCAGTTGCAGCGCTTTGGCGTGTCGGACGGCGCATATGATGCGGTGGTCAGTTCCGGTGATGTGACCCGCGAGCTGGTCAGGCGCCGGGCCGGGAACAACCTGTTTCACTTGGGCCCTGATGAAGATACCAGCCTGCTGGAAGGATTGCCTGTTAACTGGACCGCACTGGATGAAGCAGACGCTGTGTTATGTACAGGGTTGAACAATGACGGCCGTGATGGTGGTAAGGCGGAAACGCCTGATGACTATCGTCCCATGCTGTCGCAAATGCAGAAACGAAACCTTCCGTTCATATGCGCCAACCCGGACCGTGTGGTTGGTGTCGGGGGCAGGCTGTACCCGTGTGCCGGCGCACTGGCAGATGTTTATGCAGAACTTGGTGGTCCGGTTGAAATGGCCGGCAAGCCATACGCGCCGATTTACCGGGTTTCGCTTGAGCGCGCCGCCGACATCATGAAACGGGACATTGAACGGTCACAGGTGCTGGCGATCGGGGATGGATTGCCAACCGATATTGAAGGCGCGCGCGCCAACCAGCTGGCGGTACATTTTATTACCGGCGGTATTCATGCTGATGACCATCGTGGCGCAGATGCCCAAGCCATTGCGGGTGAAATGACTGCCACAATGCCCGGACTCCAGGTGGCAGGCGTCGCTGCCGGACTTGTGTGGTAATAATACCAAAGGAAGTGATTGTTGGCATATGCTGGAGTTGATTGATCAGACCGAGGTGCCGGGTGCGCTGAAAGGTGCCTGCGTGGCCATCGGGAATTTTGACGGTCTGCATCTGGGCCACCAGGCATTGGCGCAAACTGCTGTCGATATCGCCCGCACGGCAGGTTCACCGTCCGGTCTTGTCACCTTCGAACCGCATCCCAAATCTGTTTTCCAGCCCGAGCAGCCGGTATTTCGTCTGACACCGCCACGTCTGAAAGCGGCTTTGGCGCGCAGCTTCGGTGTCGATTTCTGTGCTGCCATTCCGTTCAATCGTGACCTCGCGTCCGTAGAGGCGGAAGACTTTGTCGAGCGCTATCTGGTCCGTGCGCTCGGCATCAGTCACATTGTGTCTGGCTATGACTTCCATTTCGGAAAGGGCAGGCGAGGCAGCCCGTCATTGCTGCAGGATCTCGGCGGACAGTTCGGTTTCGGTGTAACCATTGTGGATCAGGTAACCCGCGAGGATGGCACATCGCCGTTTTCCTCATCCTCGGTGCGCGCTGCGCTGCATGCCGGCAACATCGAGCAGGCCAATGCCCAGCTGGGCTATCGCTGGACAGTGATCGGCAACGTCGTCAAGGGAGACCAGCGCGGTCGTACGATTGGATTTCCAACCGTCAACATCATGCTGGATCCGGGCATGGAACCCTGCCATGGCATCTATGCGGTGCGGGTTCGGGATTTGTCGGGTGACAGGCAGAAAGTGTTGATGGGGGCAGCCTATTTCGGCTGGCGGCCTACTTTTGATACAGACCGGGTGTTCCTGGAGGTTTTTCTGCTGGATTTTGACGGCGATCTGTACGGTCACGAACTGGCGGTCGAATTTGTCGACATGATCAGGCCGGACCGGAAGTTTGATGATCTTGAGGCTCTGGTTGTCCAGATGAAAAGCGATTGTGACAACATTCGCCAACTGTTGCAGAAACATACTGACGTTGATGCCGGTCTGCCGCTGCTGACAGCTCAGATGTCAGGCAGATTGTATGAGGAACTCAAGTGATCTGCTGCCTGGTTTATTAGAGCAACATGGGTTCAAATGAACCCATAAAGTTGCTCTAACACTATAGAATCGATCAGGTTTATGATTTTTGGTTGATTCAACCAAAAATCATCCTGATCTAGTCATCCGGGTCAAGCAGACGGTGCAGGTGCACGATGAAATACCGCATTTCCGCAATGTCTATGGTGGCACGGGCCTTTTCCTGCCAGGCTTCTTTCGCCGCTGCATAATTCGGGTAGATGCCCACCACGTCGAGATGTTCGAGGTCCTTGAAGCGCACCCCGTCCAGGCTCTCAAGCTCGCCGCCAAACACGAGGTGAAGCAACTGGTCGGGTTGTTTGGCGGTGTCGGACATTGTAATGATTCCCGTGTTTTCAATGGCGGTTTGCTCAGCCAGCAACCGTATGAAGCCGTTCACTGATCTCGTCAAGCAGTGCTTTGGAACCGGCCATGAAGCCGTTCTGGCGGGTGTTGCTGCGATTGTAGATGAAACGCTTGCCGTCAAGGTCGAGTGTACCCCCACCGGCTTCATGCACGATCAGGTCTCCCGGCGCCAGGTCCCAGTCGTGTTTCTTGCCAAATGCAATGGCGCCGTCATATTCGCCGGCCGCGACGACACAGTGACGCAAAATGAGGGACGT
Organism: Anderseniella sp.; assembly: GCA_013041995.1. Classification (GTDB taxonomy): domain Bacteria; phylum Pseudomonadota; class Alphaproteobacteria; order Rhizobiales; family Aestuariivirgaceae; genus Anderseniella. Next base: position 13,833 of record JABDRA010000474.1, read on the forward strand.
TGTCATGGCACAGTTTATTTGCGGAACCGGAGACTTCCATTTGCTTTGGCTGATGGCGCTCTTGTGGGCAACAAAGCTTGAGCCGTCCAGTTTTGACTTGCCTGACGCGCGCATGGTCGTGCCGTTCAGCCGGGCGCCGGCACCCAGGATCGCCTCATAGAACCTGTCCTGCGCAGGGGCAAAGGCCGCCGCTGCCACTGGCCGGCCTTGTGACAACAGGCACGCACCTACACACCAGTGGTCTGAACCGCCCAGGTAGGCCGATGTACCGTCAATCGGGTCAGCCACCCAGACGTTGGGCTTTTGCTGGGTTCCCTCTTCGCGGCCAATTTCCTCCGAAAGCCAGCCGAAGTCAGGCGTCGCGGCCTGCAGTCTTGCCGCCAGCAACTGATCAACTGCCAGATCGGCGTCCGACACCGGCGTACCGTCCGTCTTGTCCCAGGCCTCGACACCGGCCCTGGACATGCGCAGCGCCAGTTCGCCCGCCTCGCGCACTGCATCGCATAACAGCTCGTGCTCTTTGTGCCAAAGGCCGGTTGATGTGATGTCAGGCGCCTGCAACAGTCATTTCCTCCACCAGGCATGTGGGTGCATTGGTGCTTGATTTCATCTCAAGGTCATCGCCAGGTATCAGGCTGGCGAACATGTCTTTCAGATTACCGGCAATGGTGATTTCACTGACCGGATGAGTGATTTCGCCGTTCTCGATACGCAGCCCTGCAGCCCCTCGCGAATAGTCGCCGGTGACCATGTTGACCCCGGACGAGAACATGGACGTGATCAGGATACCGTCACTGATGCCTGAGATCATGTCAGCCACTGCAACACTGCCGTTGGCCAACCGGAGGTTGGTCGATGATGGCGACGGTTGCCCGCCGGTTGAGCGTGCAGCACGGCCATTGCTGGTCAAGCCCAGCTTGGCGGCGGTGCGCCCGTCCAGCAGCCAGTTTGACAGCACACCGTCTTCGACAAGGTTGAATGTTTCACAAATCACGCCTTCGGCGTCGAACGGCTTTGAGGACAGCCCGCGCACCAATTGCGGTTCATCGACAATCATGATGCCGTTTGCAAAGACCTGTTGTCCCATCATGTCCTTGAGAAAGCTGGTTCCGCGCACGACGCCGGATCCGTTGGCGGCCCGTGCCAGCAGGGACGGGAATGAACTGGCCAGGCGCGCTTCAAAGATCACCGGGCATTTCTGTGACGCCATCTTGCGCGGGTTCAGCGCACGTACGGCCCTTTCACCGGCTCGCTTGCCTATAGTGTGGGCCTCTTCAAGATCGGCAAAGTGTACCTTGGAAGAATAGTCGTAATCACGCTCCATGGATGTGCCTTCACCGGCAATTGCCGATGCGGATATGGAATAACCGGTGCGCCGGTAGGTGCCTGAAAATCCGTTGGAGGTGACCAGCGCAATTTCCCGATGGCCTGCACTTGCCCCCGCCCCATCGGTTTTGGTGACCCCCTTGACCTCATGGCATGCGGCTTCTGCGGCCAGCGCCAGGCCGGTCAGGGTCTCGGTGTCGGGCCGGGCATCATCGGCAAGCTCAAGCCCGTCCGGCGCGTCGGCCCTGCCGGTCGTGTCCTGTAAACTCAAGGACGCATCAGGCGGCGCAATCTTTGCCATCGCAACGGCGCGCTCGGCCAGGGTCTGGTAATCCTGCGTGGTGCGTGCCGTACCGGACACCACAGCGCTTGCGCCATTGACGAATACACGCAGGCCGAAATCCGTGGCCTCGGATCTCTCCACCTTGTCGGTAGCACCGTTCCTGACCCTGACCTGCACCGAGGTTCCGCTGACGGCCAGCACGTCTGCAGCATCCGCTCCTGCTCTCCGGGCCAGATCGAGAAACTGCTCGGCAGACGAAAGGGTATTGGAAGAACTCATGATGGCAATCTCAAAAAATTGTCGAGGATTATACCGGCAAACACGATCAGGCCGAAATTCCGGTTGGAGCGAAACAGCATCAGGCAGCGGTCGGGATCATCCACATCAAGCCGCGCCAGTTGCCAGGCCGCGTGCAGCGCCGCTGCCGCCAGGCCGGTGTAGAAAATAATCCCGGCGCCTGCGTAAAACCCTGATGCAAACAGCAGGACGAAGGTAAGCCCAAAGAACAGAACCAGCCATTTAGGTGTCGCGGCGCCAAACTTCAAGGCGGTGGACTTGATGCCGATGGCCAGATCGTCCTCCTTGTCCTGGTGCGCATAGATCGTGTCATAGGCAAGTGTCCATGAGATGCCCCCGAGATACATCAATATGGCCGGCAGTTCGAGGTCACCGCGCACCGCTGCCCAACCGAGCAGGGCGCCCCAGTTGAAGGCAATGCCCAGAAACACCTGTGGCCAGTAGGTGAAGCGTTTCATGAACGGATAGACCGCAACGGTGGCCAGCGACAACACGCCGAGGCCGACGGCAAACCAGTTGAACTGCATCAGAACAAGAAAACCGGTCAATGACAGCGCGATCATGAACATCTTCGCCTGTCCGACACTGACCTGGCCCGACGGTATCGGGCGTGACCTTGTGCGCGCCACGGCGGCATCAAAGTCACGATCCACGATGTCGTTGAATGTGCAGCCGGCTCCGCGCATGACCACGGCACCGACGAGAAACAGGGCCAGGTACCACAGGTTCGCCAGGCCGCCGCCGGACGCGGTCTGGGCCATGGCGATGGCCCACCAGCCCGGCAGCAGCAGCAGCCACCAGCCGATCGGACGTTCGAGCCGGGCAAGGCGCGCATAGGGGCGAACGGCGCGTGGCAGCAGCCTGTCGGCCCAGTGTTCACGTACCGCGTCGGCCACCCGGCCATCATTGTTTGTTGTTTGCATCATCTGCGTGAGTGTTAGCGCAATCGAACAGGTCTTGAAACCACCAAACGGATGCGGCACCACATGTCGCACTGAAATCAGATGAGTTAAGGAATGGAATTTTGAACAGCAGGCTCGCATTGTTCACGTTCGGGGTGTTTGCCAAACCGGCGGATGATCCGGCAAATGACGGGTTTCATGTCCGCAATGACCCGATACTGGCGGCCGTCCCGCTGGCTGAAGGTTATCTCGGGCATTCCGGTTATCCGGATGAACCGGGCCGGAGATGTGGGGCGAGTATGTGTTTCCGGCATTCTATCAAGAACGGGGTGACGGCTGGACACCGCAGACATTGTCTTTATGGCAGGACCTGGAATCAGTCATGGCCTTTGCCTATCTGGGATTGCATGGCGAGGGATTGCGCCATGGTGCGGAATGGTTCGAGCCACCGCAATGGCCGCCCTATGCCTTGTGGTGGGTCGCGAACGATCACACGCCCACCTGGCGTGAGGCCTGTGCTAGACACCTGCAATTGCATGAGCACGGTGCCAGTGAGCAGGTTTTCACCTTCAAGCAACCGTTCGGCACAGATGGAAAACCGGTTGCAATGGACGGGCAGAAGACAAAGCAGATCGCCGCCCGCAATGCGACGCGTCTTGCGGGCATCCCCAAGGCAGGATAGTCAGAGATCATGGCCAGGTCACAGGGGCGGGTGCCCCGACTATATTGTGAGCAGACTTTGAGCGCGCGCAGTAAACTGACGCTGCCGCGCGAGGCATCGCATTATCTGGTGACGGTACTGCGCTCAGGCGACGGAGCAGTGGTTCGACTGTTCAATGCCATAGACGGTGAATGGCAATGTGTCATTTCCCATGCCAACCGCAAGGCTGCCCAGGTCATCTGTGAGGAACGCCTGCGAGAGGCAACGCCACCGCCGGACATTGATTACCTGTTCGCGCCCTTGAAGTCGGCACGCCTGGATTATCTGGCCCAGAAGGCAACCGAAATGGGTGTGCGCCAGCTACGCCCGGTCATCACCCGTCACACGGTGGCAGACAAGGTCAACCTGGACCGGTTGCGCGCCAATGCCATCGAGGCGGCTGAGCAGTGCAACATGGTCTATGTGCCGGATGTGGCAGAACCGGAAAAACTGAAAGGCGTGCTGGCAAGCTGGCCGGATGACCGCACGTTGATTTTTTGTGACGAGCGCGCCGGTCAGGCAAACCCCGTGGACACGCTGAAACAGGTGAAACCCGGTCCGATGGCCGTGCTGCTCGGCCCCGAAGGCGGGTTTTCCGAAGAAGAACGCGACATGATCCTGGCAGTGCCAACTGTCGTCGCGCTGTCGCTGGGACCACGCATTATGCGCGCAGATACCGCCGCAGTGGCCGTTCTGGCGCTGGTACAGTCGGTTTTGGGAGATTGGTGCGCGGACAAATAAGTTTGACTTGCCCTTGCAGGAAGTGCCGGGCTAGAGGTTTCGGCAGATAATTTTGACCACACGCCCAGTCTGATCGGCGTGTTTTGATTTAAGGCGGATGTTCCCCATGAGTGTGGCTGTTCCAGATACCGCGGAGACCCGCGCCATCATCGAAGACAAGGCGCAACTGGTGTCTTATCTTGAGGCGGGCTGCAAGCCCAAGGCCGAATGGCGCCTGGGCACCGAGCATGAGAAGTTCGCATTTCTCACGGATACACTGCGGCCCGTTCCTTACGACGGTGAGCGCTCCATCAAGGCGCTGCTGGAAGGCCTTGCGGCGAGGTTCGGCTGGACGCCCGCCATGGAAGGCGACAAGATTATCGGTCTCACCGATCCGGCGGCCTACGGCAATGTCTCACTGGAACCCGGCGGCCAGTTTGAATTGTCGGGCGCACCGCTGGAAAATGTCTTCCAGACTTGCCAGGAGGTGCATGAGCACCTGGCACAGGTACGTGAAGTGGGGGACGAGCTCGGCATCGGCTTCCTCGGGCTGGGTTTCAATCCGCTGTGGAAGCGGGAAGACATACCCCTAATGCCCAAGGGCCGCTACCAGATCATGCGCGAATACATGGCCAAGAAGGGTAGCCTGGGTCGTGACATGATGCTGCGTTCGTGCACGGTTCAGGTAAACCAGGACTTTTCGTCCGAAGCTGACATGCGCCGGAAAATGCGCGTCAGCCTTGCTTTGCAGCCGGTCGCCACGGCGCTGTTTGCAGCGTCGCCGTTCACCGAGGGCAAGCCGAACGGATTTAAAACGTTCCGGTCCGAAATCTGGCGCGATACCGATCCAGACCGCACCGGCATGTTGCCGTTCGTGTTCGATGACGGTTTCGGTTTCGAACAATATGTCGACTATGCCATTGATGTGCCGATGTATTTCGTCAATCGCGGTGGCGACTATCTGGATTGTTCCGGTGAAAGTTTCCGCGCCTTCATGGCCGGAAAGCTGCCGCAACTGCCCGGGGAAAAACCGTCCATGAAGGACTGGGCAGATCACCTCACCACCATCTTCCCGGAAGTCCGGCTCAAGAAGTTTATCGAGCAGCGCGGCGCCGACGCAGGCGCCTGGCGCAGGCTGTGTGCCCTGCCGGCGTTCTGGACCGGCTTGCTGTATGAACAGGCATCCCTGGACGCGGCCTGGGACCTGGTCAAGGACTGGACTGCGCAGCAGCGCCAGAC
>JABDRA010000475.1 GCA_013041995.1 Anderseniella sp.
ATGTACCAGCGCGGAAAGAAAGTGGTGAAGGCCAACTCGGGAAATACGGCGAGGCTGGCACCCGCCCGCTTGGCATCTTCCAGCAATGCAATCATTCTGGCGATGACGTCGCCACGGCTTTCGGCGCGTTGAATGGCACCCATTTGAAGCGAGGCAGTCACTACTTCGCGCATTTATTGTTCCTCCGGCTGATTAGTTTTGTATTTTGTTTTCAAGGCGGCTCAGCAGCCGCACCACGGGCCACAGCACAATGAGATAAAGCACTGCTGCAAAAGTGATAGGTGAGGCGTTGTACGTGACGGATCGCGCCATGTCGGCGGCGTAAAGAAGTTCGGCAAAAGCAACGACACTGGCCAGCGATGTGAGTTTAACCACCTCAACCGTGTTGCTGACCAGGTCAGGCAGTACATTTCGGACAGCCTGCGGCAGGATCACATATGCCATGGTCTGGGCAGCACTCAGGCCCGTCGAGCGCGATGCATCGGTCTGTCCGCTGCCAATACTCTCAATGCCAGAGCGATAAATCTCACCGTAATAAGCTGAATTGTTCAGCAAAAAAGAGATGCAAACTGCGGTGAACGGGCTGATCCGGATGTCGGCAAACGGCAGGCCTGCGGAGACGAAAATCAACAGGGCCAGAGGCGGAATCGCCCGGAACAAATCGACGAAGACGATCGTGATCCAGCGTACCGGACGGATGGGCGACAGGCTGGCAAGTGCCACTGCGAGGCCGCCAAGCAGGCCCATCGGGACAACGACCAGGCAAAGCAGCAGCGTCATGCCGAAACCACGCAGGATGATCGGCGATGCCTGCATCATGATGTCAAAATTGAAGAACTGTTGCAGGAGAGCGTCCATCAGACTTTTCTCCAGGCAAACCGGTGCTCGATGTAGCGGCCCAGATAGACCACCGGGACAAACAGTATCAGATAGGCGATTGCGCCCATCATCAACGGTGTCGCATTTCCGGAAAACGCCTGGGCAGTGGTGGCCTCGTTCAACAGCTCGTCGACACCGATGACCATGCCAAGTGCCGTGTTTTTGGTGATGGCAATGGTTCTGTTGGTCAGCGGGGGAATGGTCATCCGGATGGCCTGCGGCAGTACCACGTTGAGCAGTGTCTGGGTATAGCTCATGCCTGTGGACCGGGATGCCATCCACTGGCCTTTGTCGACCGACAGAATGCCGGCCCAGAATATCTCTTCGGAAAATGCCGCCAGCACACAGGTCAGGACCAGCCACAACACGACATAGCCGGACATGGTAAGTCCGACATTGGGCAGGCCGAAGTAGAGGATGAGGATCAGAACCAGTGGCGGCAGGGCCCGGCACATGTCGACAAAGAAAATGATGACGAGGTTTAAGGCTGTCCAGCCATAAGAGCGCAACAGGGCCAGCGCCAGGCCAAACAGAATGCCGCTCACCACAACCAGAACGGCAATCTGGCAGGTAACCAGCAGGCCTTCCACGATGTTTGGAAAATACTTTGCCATGACCGCGGGGTTGAAGAATGTATCAAGGAAGCGTTCGTACTGGGTCATGGCCTAGTGCTCGACCTGCCTGACAAAATCCCGGGTCCGCTGGTGTTGCGGATTTGCGAACAGTCCGGCAGGTGCGCCTTCTTCCACGATCACGCCGCTATCCATGAAGATGACCCGGTCGGCAGCCGCCTTGGCGAAGCGCATTTCGTGGCTGACGACGACCATTGTCATTCCGGCCTCCTTGAGTTCCGCCATCACATTGAGAACATCACCGACCAGTTCGGGATCCAGCGCGCTGGTCGGTTCGTCAAACAGCATGATCTTGGGTTCAAGGGCTAGTGCGCGCGCAATCGCGGCGCGTTGCTGCTGGCCGCCGGAAAGCTGATTTGGATAATTGTCGATCTTGTCGGCGAGACCGACCCGCTCCAGTGCTGCTTCTGCAATATTGCGGGCTTCCGCTTTGGGCTTGCTTAGAACCTTGCGCAGGGCCAGCATCACATTGCCGCCCGCTGTCAGGTGCGGATACAGGTTGAATGACTGGAACACCATGCCGATGCGCCGTCTGATGGCGTTGAGGTCGGCGCCCTTGGCCGTGATGGAGGTGCCGTCAACAATGATTTCTCCGGAGTCCGGCTCTTCCAGTCGGTTGCAGCAGCGCAGCAATGTGCTTTTGCCGGACCCGGAGGGGCCAATTACGAACACCAGTTCGCTCGGTACCACATCGATATCGATACCACGAAGCACTTCGAGCTTGCCGTAGGACATATGCAGGTTGCGAACACTGAGGATCGGTTGCGTCACTTGGATTGCCGCGAATATGAGGGGTGGATTTGAAAACCGGCGGGCGTGCTGGCGGTGCACACCTGCCGGTCATTTAGGGGTTGTCTTACTTGCAGTTCGGCTGATGCGCGGTTGCGTCGTAGCCGGCGAGATCGGGTACCCCAAATCCGGGATAAACCGTTACGGCTGCTGCGTCTGCGGCAGGTGCGTAGCCAAACCATTTCTCATGCAACTTGGCAATTGTGCCGTTGGTTTTCAGACACTCCAGCGCGCTTTCGATGGTTTTGCGCAACTCCTCGTCACCCTTGCGGAACGGGAGGGCGAAAACCTTACCTGTCGAGTGCAGGTAGGAGAGTTTCAGTCCGGTGGTCTTTTTCACTGCCCAGGCGGTTACCGTATTGCCGGCAACATTGGCGAAGGCTCTCCCGGAG
>JABDRA010000477.1 GCA_013041995.1 Anderseniella sp.
TCTTGACACCGGGCGGCGCTTTTTTCCGGGCATCATCCAGAAAGCCGTTCACCCGCCCGATCACGGTCAGCGTATCCTGGTCGGTTGTCTTGGTGATGGACAGGATGGCAGCAGGTTTGGCATTGAAATCAATGCGTTGTTCGTCGAGCTTGAATCTGTCTGTGATATGCGCGATATCGCCGAGCCGTATCTGCCCGCCATTGCTGGCGGACACGACCACCAGGTCGCGAAATTCATCAACCTTGCGCCGCTCTCCGGCATAGCGCACCAGAAATTCCCGGTCCGTCGTCTCCAGGCTGCCGGATGGCAGGTCGATCGATTCCTTCTGCACCGCGCGCGCGACATCTTCCGCCGATACGCCGAGGCTGCGCAGGTTTTGCCGGGAAACTTCGATGCGTATTTCATGATCGGAGAACCCCAAAACCTCGATTTTGGGAATGCCGCCCCAGAGTTTCATCTGGTCCTTGATATACTCCGCATAGGCCTTGAGGCTGACCGGATCCGTCGGGCCGGTAATGGCCACTGACGCGACAAAGTCCGTGCGGCCAAGTTGCGAAACGACCGGTCGTTCGACATTCTCCGGAAACTCTGTAACGCCATCGACCGCGTTGGTTATGTCCGAGGTGAACCGGTCCAGGTCAACCGCATCGGTTTTTTCCACTGTCACCGTGGCAATGCCTTCGAGCGCTTCGCATATCACCTCAGCCACATTGTTCACGCTGTCAATTGCGTCCTCAATCCGCTGGCATATGGCCTGTTCAACCTCTTCTGGCCTGCTGCCCGGCCACACTGCTGTGATCTGCAGCTTGCTCGGCGCAATGCGCGGAAAGGTTTCGCGTTGAAGGGACGGATAGGAGAAGATGCCGAGGGTCAGAAGGCCCAGCATGACCAGCGTCGCAGCCGTTGGGTGTCGGACAAAATACCCGATCATTTGACGTTGTCCGAAAGCCGGCGCGTCATCCGGGCCTCAAGTGCTTCATCCCTGGTTATACGCAGCAGCATTCCCTCGATTGCCGGTAAAAGGTCAGACACGATTATCCTTGCACCGGGTTCCACACCTGATCGGATCACCACATTACCGTCCTGTGTCAGGCCGGTTTCGACGGGCTTTATGACAAGCCGGTTGTCCTTGTCGGCGAGGTAGAGGCTGTCACCGTGCAGGGCAGACCGCGGCACTACGATCTGATCCGCCAGTTTACCGGCCCGTATCCTGACTTCGACGAACATCCCCTTGGACAGCGGCGGGCGTTGCCCGGGCTTCGCTGTTTTCCAGGTATCTTGAGCGGTAACGATTGCGCCGATTGAGCGGGTCTTGAGGTCAATCGTGTCGGAGACGCGCGAGAATTTGGCCGGCCAGACGATCTCGGTCTCGCCGGCGTTCAGGTGAATTGTGGCGGAAAACCCCAGGCGTTTGACGACGTCACTGATCGTTTCAGGCGTTATGCCAACGGGGCTGTCGCCACTTGCCGTGGCCCTGGCCAATGCTGAAAACTGGGCCAGCGGTACCTGTGCTTCAACTTCGGCTGTTTCGATGCCATCGGCGGTGACCAGCACCGATCCGACCTGGGCATACTGGGCTATTTCAACCGAGACCTCGCTGACGCGGGCATCAAACGGCAGCACGATACGGGTGCGGGTGAGGTTCAGCTTGGCCTGGTCGAGTTCGATCTGGTTGAGCTTCTTCTGCTGCACAAGGGCGGCGCGTTGCGACGGTATCAGCTTGAGCGTGTTTTCCAGGTCCTGAACCTTCTTGCGTTGCGCAAGCGTGTCACGGGTTTCCTGGTCAAGCACTGTCCTGGATGTGGCGCCTCCGCGAACCAGTTCCTCTTTCCGGGCCAGCTCCCGTTCGCTGATTGTCAGGGCCTCCCGTTCGATTTTGAGGCTGGCTCTGGTATTTTCTTCGGTCAGATCAAATTCGGTAATCTGCGCGTCGGCCTTACCTATATTTGCTTCCGCCTGGGCAATGGCAAGTTCGTAGTCGCGTGGTGAAATACGAATGATTTCTGTCCCGGCGGGCATGATCGCGCCGCGCATAAGGCGCGGATGCTTGTACTCGACCTCGCCGGCTGCCTGCACGACAGCCTGCCAGGTTTTGGCCGGCTGCACCGTGCCGAAACCGCTGACCATGGGGATCAGATCGGTGCGTTGTGCCTGGATGACGCGGACGTTGCGGATTTCTTCCTGCGGCGCACTTGTCTGGGGAGGCTGGCGCTGGCCGACAAACCACCAGATCACAAAAACACCCAGCAAAATCGGGGGCACTATCAGGAGTTTACGCCACATGAGTTGAGCCTTTGCTTGAACTGTGAATCAGCCCCGGACCGAGGGCTCATACTTGCAGGGAAGTAAGACGTAATCCAGACCCGGATTCCGGCGCTTTGCGCCATCACAAATATGTTCTATGGCTCCTGCAGTGGGACACATGGCGATGGTTGAAACCGCAGTGAGGAATTACGATGGCCTGGATTGAAACTGTTCCCTACGAAGACGCAGATGGCAAGTTGAAGACACTGTATGACCGGGTCAAAGGGCCTGACAATAATGTCGACAATATTATGATGATGCATTCGCTGAGACCCCACACGATGGAAGGTCACATGGCGATCTACAAATACGTCCTGCATCATTCCGGCAATACCGTTCCCAAGTGGTTCCTGGAAACGCTTGGCGTCTGGGTCAGTTCGCTCAATCGTTGCGGTTATTGCGTCGAGCATCATTTCAGCGGCCTGCAGCGCCTGTTGCAGGATGACGAAAAGGCCGCCGGCATTCGCGCGGCTATCGAGGCACGCGACATTGACCAGGCCCCTCTGGATGACAGACAGAAGCTCGCCATGAAGTATGCCAGGCAGCTGACCAAAAATCCTGCCGGCATAAGCGAAAGTACTGTTGCCGGGTTACGCTCGGCTGGTTACAGCGACGGTGAAATCCTCGAGATCAATCAGGTTTCAGCCTACTTCAGCTATGCCAACCGCACAGTTCTGGGTCTGGGCTGTTCCACTGACGGCGACATTCTGGGCCTGTCGCCCAACAAGTCCGATGATCCCGATGACTGGAACCACGCCTGACCTTGATGTGAATTCGGAACGTCTGTCGATTGACATCTGTCACGGGCGCAGCATTATGGTACTGTAGACGGGGTGATCGTTTTTGGACGGAGAACGGACCATGAGGCCGAGTTTCCTGAACGCTGTCGCGTTCGCCTTGTTGCTGCTCACAGTGTTTTTTCTACCGGCACAGGCCGGGCCTGCTGAACGAACAGTCATAACCTCGCCAGATTCAGATTATTTCGGTTTTGATCTGAGAACGCAGGCCGATGTGTCGCTCGATCAGTGCACCGCACTTTGTCTTGAGGAGGCCCAGTGCCGGGCCTTTACCTACACCAGCAAGCAGAAGTGGTGTTTCCTGAAATCCGACCACGGCGTTGCAAAACCTTTCGTGGGTGCGGTTGCCGGGCGCATAGTAGAGGCGTCCAACCAGCCTGATATCGCGCCACCGGCGCCTCTGGCCTTTCTGCCGGATTATGTGAAAGCCGAAGTGCGCCAGACACAGGCAGAGATCGGTAGCCCTGATCCTGCCGACGCGCGCGGGTTCGCCGCGTTGAGAGATGCAGGCGACACAGGGCTGCGCTCGGGGGAGGTGCGTGTAGCCCGCGATGCCTATCTGGCAGCACTGAGACTGGACACGGATGATGCGTCCCTCTGGCTCGGTCTTGCCAGGGCATCGCTTCGCGTCATTGCGGGGCCGGGTGAGAACAACTATCAGCTCCAGAAAACGGCTTCGTCGGCCGCCCAGATCGCCTATCGCGAGAGCAAAACTGTTGCTCTCAGGGCGCAGGCACTGGCCGTGCTGGCCAATGCCCTCGACAAGCGAAACCTGTTCCGGCCGGCGCTTGAAGCCTACAAGGCCAGTCTCGGACTGGTATCGTCGGCAGAAGTTGGCGCAGCCTACAAGGAACTGCGCGACCGCCAGGGGTTTCGTGTTGTGGGCCATTCGGTGGACAGCGACGCGACGTCTCCGCGCATCTGTGTCCAATTCTCCGAAGTTCTGGAGCGTAGCGGTACTGACTATGCACAGTTTGTCACCGTAAACGGTGCTCCCGCCAAGTCACTGGAAGCCAGCAACAAGCAGGTTTGCGTCGAATGGCTCTCTCACGGTCAAACTTACACCGTTGGGTTGCGGCAAGGCCTGCCATCGTCGGTGGGCGAGGTGCTGGATCAACCGGTGTCTCTCAATATTTATGTTCGCGACCGTGCACCCGCTGTGCGTTTTACCGGGGATCGCTTTGTTTTGCCCAGTACGGCCCGGCATGGCATTCCGCTGATTTCCGTCAATACCGAAAGTGCGCAACTCCAGGCTTATCGCATTGGTGACAGGGCACTGGCACGGCTGCTGTCCGGCAGCTCGTTCCTGCGCCAACTGAAGGGTTACCAGGTCGACAACATCAAGCAGGAGCTTGGTGAACCCGTGTGGCAGGGCGGCATCGAGATCGCCAGCAAGCTGAACAAGGAAGTGACGACCAGTTTTCCGGTTGATCGCGCGATACCGGACAGAAAGCCGGGTATCTATGTGCTGACCGCGGTGCCCAAGGGTGGGCAGACCGACCACTGGCAGGCGCTGGCAACACAATGGTTTGTCATTTCGGATATTGGTGTAACCAGCATTACCGGTGAAGACGGCCTGAACGTTTTCGTGCGCAGCCTTGCGACGGCAAAACCGCTGGCTACGGCTGATGTGCAGCTCATTGCGCGCAACAATGAAGTGCTCGGGTCCGCCGTCAGCGATGCCGACGGGCGCGCTAGCTTTGCCGCAGGCCTGGTGCGCGGCGAGGGAGCAATGGCACCGGCAGCCGTTCTTGTCCGGCACGGCAGCAGCGACTTTGTTTTGCTTGATCTGACCCAGGCAGGGTTCGATTTTGCCGACCGTGGGGTGGCCGGCAGGGCGTCACCCGGTGCGATTGATGTTTTCTCGTGGACTGAGCGCGGCATCTACCGGCCCGGCGAAACAGTGCACACTTCGGCACTTTTAAGGGACGTATCGGCGCATGCCCTCAGTGGATTGCCTGTGACGTTCGTCTTCCGGCGGCCCGATGGCGTTGAAGACCGCCGCGTGGTGTCGAGCGATGACAGGCTCGGTGGTCACACGGTCGCTTACCAGCTTCAGGACAATGCGATGCGCGGCACCTGGACCGTGCGCATGCATACGGACATCAAGGCAGAACCGGTTGCTGAAGTGCGCTTCCTCGTCGAGGACTTCGTACCCGATCGCCTGGAGTTTGACCTGGCTGCCAAGCCACCGGAAATAGCCGTCACACAACCTGCTACAGTAGCAGTCGATGGGCAGTATCTATACGGGGCTCCGGCAGCAGGCCTGGGTGTTGAGGGTAGTGTCAGGATCAAGACAACGCGCCAATGGGACGCCTATCCGGGTTATTTGTTTGGTCTGGCTGAGGAACAGACAGAGACTGTGACCCGTACGCTTGACGCAGTCCCGGACTTGGATGGCAGCGGCAAGGCAGAAGTGCCGGTTGTGCTGACGGGCGCACCGGCCACCACGCAATTGCTGACCGCCAGCGTCGTCGTGCGCGTGCGCGAGCCGGGTGGCCGTGCCGTGGAAAGAGATGTTGATCTCAAGGTCAGGTCTGAGCGGATGGTCATCGGCATCAAGCCGGACGCAGACGAGGCACAGGTCGCGGAAAACTCCACTGCGGGGTTCAAGGTCATTGCCGTTACGCCGGACGGCAGCAAGGCTGAAGTTCCCGGTCTCAAATGGCGGCTGATCCGTGTTGAGCGGCACTACCAGTGGTACCGGACCGGTGACAGGTGGGGCTATGAGGCTGTTGATCTGACCAAACCTGTTGTGGACGGCCAGCTAGACGCAACAGCACAGGGAGAGGCCGGCATATCTGTCCCCGTCGCCTGGGGCCGTTACCGGCTGGAAGTCATTGATCCGCGCTCCGGCGGCGCGGCTGCAAGCGTGGATTTCAATGCCGGATGGGTTGTGACTACTGCCTCGCTCGACACCCCGGACGGCCTGGAAATGGCCCTGGACAAGGCGTCGTATGCTGCCGGTGATACGGCACGGTTGACGATTTCCGCGCGCCACGCCGGTGAAGTGCTTGTGACCGTCGGCACCAACAAACTGTCAGATGTCATGACAGCCAGCGTTGCCGCAGGCGATACGGTCATCGAGATGCCGGTGGGTACGGACTGGGGGGCGGGTGCTTATGTAACCGCCACGCTCTATCGACGTGGTGACGCGGAAAAAAGCCGGCTTCCGTCGCGCGCTATCGGTGTGAAATGGCTTCAGGTTGATCCAGAACCGCGCACGATCACCCTGGCACTGGATGCACCTGAGAAGATTGCGGCAAGGCAAAGCCTTGATGTTCCCATGACATTGACGGGGCTCGCAGAAGGCCAAAAGGCCTATGTGACAGTTGCGGCCGTTGATGTCGGTATTTTGAACCTGACCCGCTATGAATTGCCCGATCCGGCCGGCTGGTACTTTGGTCAGCGCAAGATCGGGCTGGAGATCAGGGATATCTATGGCCGCCTGATAGACGGATCGCTGGGTGCTGAAGGAGCAATCAGGAGCGGCGGTGACGCCGCCGGCCTGTCGTCTGACGGCAGTCCGCCGACACAAAAGCTGCTGGCGCTGTTTTCCGGCCCGGTGGAAGTTGGTGCGGACGGCACGGCAACGGTAAGTTTTGACATGCCGCAGTTCAATGGCACGGTCCGGCTGATGGCGGTTGCCTGGTCGAAGGATCTGGTTGGCAGTGCGTCGAGCGACGTGATCGTTCGCGATCCGGTTGTGCTGCTGGCGTCTGCGCCAAAGGTGATGGCCCCCGGCGACACCTCGCGCCTGCGGCTCGACATAGCCAATACCGATGGCCCGGCTGGAGACTATGTCGTCGAGATCATTGCGGAAGATGGATTGTCATCGGATCAGGGTCTTCTACCCAACATCGTGAAGCTGGCAGAAGGCGACAAGACATCCCTGTCTGTACCTGTTTCAGCAACAGGCGTCGGGTCGGGTCAGTTGAGTGTGCGGCTGACGCACGAGGACGGCATCGATCTGGCCCAGACGCTCTATGTACCTGTCCGGCCTGCAGCGTTACCGGTCGCCCGGCGCAAGGAAATGACGCTTGCGGCAAACGGCGGTGCCATTGCGTTGGATGAGAAGTTGCTGGCAGGCAGTCAGCCTGACGGTGCTCTGGTGACCGTCGATGTATCCAGGACCCGAGGCATCAATACTGCGTCGGTGCTGGCGTCCCTGGACCGCTATCCGTACGGGTGCACGGAGCAGACCACCAGCCGGGCGCTGCCGCTGCTTTATCTGAGTGATTTACCGGGCGACCCCAAGGCTGAGGATGCCGGCGATATCAGCAGCCGGGTTCAAAAGGCAATTTACCGCGTCCTGGCCAACCAGTCCTCGGCAGGCAGCTTTGGCTTGTGGAACCCGGGCTATGG
>JABDRA010000479.1 GCA_013041995.1 Anderseniella sp.
GCCAGCTCATCGAAACCGGAAAACCACCAAAAGTCGCCCTCATCGCTGTCGCAAGGAAAATACTCATAACCGCAAACGCCGTCCTCAAAACAGGAAAGGTCTATGCCCAATGAAGACAGTTGCCAATCCCAGTGCGGATAAACTGACCATAGCAGAGTGGATTCCCGCTTTCGCGGGAAAGACGGAGGTAGGTGAGGTCGTGAAGACAACAGCCTCGACTAAATCATGCCGTGAGGTTACACGGATTAAAATGATCCAAACACAGATTTCTTGCATAGTGGCTCTGCCGTCAACCATCACTTCCGGAGATGTCAGCTGGTAGAACGAGTTGGGGAGCGCCTATACAATGGGATACAGAATTTTTGCCCTATGCGTTCGCCAGTTGATGAACAATTGGCAAACGGCCGTTCGCCTGAGCTGGTTCTGGTCGTTGGCATTTGGATTGCCTTATGTAACCTCACTTGGCTTTGTGTTTACCTTCTCAGACAACCTGAATCCGCCGCAGCCGTTGACCGGTGCTTAGGCAGGTATGATGATATTTATGCTGCTCGCCATGGTTGTTGGAATTCCCGCCTATTGCATTATTGCCATTGGCTGGCGCCGATTTATCCTTCGTGAAGAGGTTCCTGACAGGTTTTACGTTTTACGCCCGGAGTGACCGCCGGTCCGCTATTTCCGGAACAGCATGACAATAAGCCTGCTCATTGGTTTGATCACCATGCCGATAATGGCAGTCGCGCTCCTGTTTATGCTCAGCCAGTTGACACCACCAGTCGAGGCTCTGATCCTGCCACCTTTCGCACTTGCCGTTATGTGGGCACTCATGTTCCTCATAGGTTCTCTCAACATCTGGATTGCCTTGCGTGTGGGAATGATCCTGCCTGCAAGTGCATTGAATGAAACAATGACCATACCGGAATCCTATCGGTTGACCGGCCCTCTTGCCGGACAATTACTGATAACCGCAGTTTGCGTGGTCGCACTCCTGATTGCGCCAATGATCATTGGACAATCGCTGCAAATATTAGCAGGATATTCAACCGTGGTGATGGTGCTGGTTTCACCTATCTTCCTTATATGGTGCTGGATTACATTCTTCGTTGGATTTGGCGTGCTGACAGTTGTTTACGGCCATCTGGCAGAAAACCGGCCGATCTGAGTTCACTCCAGCAAATGCTGCACCAGGATGCGTGCAAAGCCCGGCATGCGGTGGTGTACATGGAAACCTATAACTAAACTCAGCCTGATCAGATTGCTGAACGCTATAGATGCATTGCCTTGACTTGAGCAGGCGTCTTGTAACGCTCTTCGGGAATTTCGGCGACCGCCGTGATTTCAATGACCAGGTCAGCGTTGTAAAGTGCGGCCACTTCGACGGTTGTGGTGACGGGATACGGCTCGGCAAAAAATTCCTGCCTGATGTCTCCCGTCTGCATGAACGCTTGAATATCGGTCGTATAGTGCGTCAGCGAAATTATGTCGCTCATTTTCCCGCCGGCAGCCGCCAGCACGATCTTGATGTTGGTGAGCACCTGCCGCACCTGGGTGCGCATGTCACCGGGACCAACGATTGCGCCGGATGCATCGAGAGACACCTGGCCCTTGAGGTGCACAACCTGACCGGAGCCTTGTATGACCATCATGGAGAAGGCACCGAACGGTTGCCATATATTGTCGGGATTGCAGCTCGTTGCCATTGCGTCACCTTTTGCCAAGTAAGTTTAAGACACGTTTGTTCTATGAGGCGCAGGAATGCCTCAGCATACGTTCACTCCAGCAGATCCTGCACCAGGATACGCGCAAAGCCCGGCATGCGGTGGTGGACGTGGAATCCGGCGCGGCGGAAGATGACGATCTCGTCCAGCTCCGGTTCATCCTGCAGATCGATGTGGCCCATCATGCGGGCTTTCAGGTCGCGCGACGGCACGTCAAAA
The DNA here is from genome assembly GCA_013041995.1 of Anderseniella sp. Lineage (GTDB taxonomy): Bacteria > Pseudomonadota > Alphaproteobacteria > Rhizobiales > Aestuariivirgaceae > Anderseniella. The sequence continues at coordinate 1,935 of JABDRA010000479.1, forward strand.
TCAAATACCGCGCACAGGGCACTCATGCCGGCATCTTCTATCAGCATGTAGCCCGGCTGCCGGGTTGCATCATCAGTGGACAATCCGGCTTCTTCCATGAGTTCGCGCTGCATGGAGCCTTCGATGTCCAGCTTGCCGTCCTTGATGTCACCCGGGTCCGGCGTGCCGGCCATCGGGTACACGCGGCCGCTGGTTGCCGTATAGGGCGCCATGCGTCCGAACAGCAGGTGGCCTTCGCGCGAGCGCACAACCGCGCAGCCGAAGACATTGCGGATACCAGCTTCTTCCGGCAGGCCCTTGTCCTTGCAGTACAGGAACGAGGCGTAATCGGTCTTGTGAACTTCGCCCGTCAGGCAACCATCGCTGATCGTGTGTCGCCCCATGACCAGCACCTCGCCGTTGAACAAAGCAGGCTTGTCGACAAGCGCCTTTTTCCAGGACCGCTTGACAGCCGCCGCATTGTCTTCTGCCCATACCCAGGGTGCTTCGGTGACATCAAGGTCGCAGGATTGAACAGACAGGATTTCGGTCTGCTCGACAGCAGTTTTACCGACTACAGCCATTTGCGCATGCGCGGCAACATCCGCCCCGGTATGGAGCCGGACGGTGCCTGTCCGATGACGCTGCAGCCCATCGCCGTGTAAAATTCAACAGCGGCGGGATCAGCATCCAGTTCTATCGCCTTGGCTGCCATGGCACCCGCTCTTTCCTCCAGCACCGCCCACAGTGTCCGCCCGACACCGGAGCGTTTGACATCGGGGTCGACGTACAAGGAATAAACCTCAAGCACGCCTTTTTCCAGTCGGATGTTGAAGAAACCAACAGGCTTGCCGCCCTCTTCGAATACCCAGACCTCGCCATCTGCGATGATCTGCGGTGTGACAGCCAGCTCTTCCCGGCACGCTTCCATGAAATCCGCATCATAGCCGTTGGACGCCTTGGAGCGGAATGACAGGTCGCTGAGAACGTTTGCATCCCCGGTTAAGGCTCTACGTAGCTGGACACTCATTTCGCTTCGAGCATGGCAGCGTACAGCAGGCGGCCAAGACGGACCATGCCCTCCTCGATCTGATCATTGGCCATGCAGGAGTAACTCAGGCGGAGCGTGTTTTCATTGCTGCCATCGGCAAAGAACGGACGGCCCGGCACGAACGCCACCTTCTCGGTTTCCAGCGACCGGCTCAAAAGGTCCGCCGCATCAATACCGTCCGGCAGCGTGACCCAGATGAACATGCCGCCTTCAGGCTGGGTCCATGTCACGCCTTCGGGCATGTGTTTCGCCAGTGCCGCCAGCATGCAGTCGCGACGGTCACGGTACACCGCATTGGCCTTTGCAACCTGGGTATCGAAGCAGGCACGTGCAACTTGGTTGATCGCCATCTGGTTGATGGTTGCCGAATGCAGATCTGCTGCCTGTTTCATCATCACCAGCCGATCGATGACGTCGCTGCGTGCGCACACCCAACCGACCCGCAAACCGGGTGACAGTGTTTTGGAAAACGTGCCGCAATAAATGGTGCGGGCCTCGTTGATGTGTCCGCAACGCTCGATTTCCAGCGCCTGGATGGGCGGGATCGCGTCACCGTCATAGCGCAGTTCCTGGTAGGCACCATCCTCGATGACGGCAATATCAAGCTCGTCGCCGAGATCCAACGCCCGGTTGCGCTGCGCCAGCGTCAGGGTCTCGCCGGTCGGATTGACGAAATCAGACGACATGTAGGCAAACTTGACTTCACCGCCTGCTGCTTTCGCCTTGTCCGCAAAGTCGCTTGCCGACCGGTTGCCCATCAGCGCGAGGCGGTCATAAACCGGCTCGTAAGGGTTGAAGGCCAGCAGCGCTCCCATATAGGTGGGCCACGTCACAAGCGCCGTGTCGCCCGGGTTGAGGAACAGCTTGCCGATATAATCCAGCCCCTGCTGCGATCCCGACATCAGCACAATGTTCTCAAGTTCGCACGGCACACCGATCCGGCCCATATACTGAACCAGCCACTCCCGCAGCGGACCATAGCCTTCACTGGGGGCATATTGCAGCGCGGCCTGGTGCTCCGGCCCGGACATGATGGCATCAAAGGCCTGCCTGAACTCTTCAGACGGAAACAGCTCCGGATCGGGGATGCCGCCGGCAAATGAAATGATGTCCGGACGACCAAGCAGTTTCAGCAGTTCGCGGATTTCCGACGCGTGCATGCGTGAAGTACGTGACGCCAGTTTCAGTGTGTCGGTCATGGCAGCCTCCGAGTGGACAAGGTGGTGAAGATGCTGCGCCCATCGGAAATTTATGTCAATATTACTGACCTATTATTTGGACATGACAGCGATGCGCAAACCAAAAGAGGCTGCGGAAATTTCCGCAGCCCCGTAGCTAATCGTTTGAGGTTGTTTGAGACTGGATCAGTTCTTGTCTTTGTCGACCAGTTTGTTGGAGGAAATCCACGGCATCATGGCGCGCAGTTTTTCTCCGACTTCCTCGATCTGGTGAGCATCGTGCATGCGCCGGGTCGCCTTGAAGCGCGCCTGACCGCCTTTGCATTCCTGCATCCATTCAGAGGTAAAGCGGCCCGACTGGATGTCGTGCAGCACACGCTTCATCTCAGCCTTGCTCTCTTCATTGATGATGCGCGGACCGGAGACATACTCACCCCATTCAGCCGTGTTGGAGATGGAGTAGTTCATGTTGGCGATGCCGCCTTCATAGATCAGGTCGACAATAAGCTTCACTTCGTGCAGGCACTCGAAATAGGCCATTTCAGGGGCATAACCTGCTTCAACCAGCACTTCGAAACCGGCACGGATAAGCTCGACAAGGCCACCGCACAGCACAACCTGCTCACCGAACAGGTCGGTTTCGCATTCTTCCTTGAAAGTTGTTTCGATGACGCCGGACCGGCCGCCGCCAACACCGCAGGCATAGGACAGCGCGAGGTCATGGGCATTGGCGGATGCATCATGATCGATGGCGATCAGGCATGGCACACCGCCGCCTTTCAGGAATTCGCCGCGCACGGTGTGTCCCGGACCCTTGGGCGCAATCATCACAACGTCGATGGTATCTTTCGGCTCGATCAGCTTGAAGTGAACATTCAGGCCGTGAGCAAAGGCGATGGCCGCTCCATCCTTGATGTTGGTTTCGATATCGTCTTTCCAGATGTCGGCCTGGAGTTCATCAGGCGCTGCCATCATGATCAGGTCGGCCCAGGCTGCGCCTTCGGCCACCGTCATCACCTTGACACCGTCTGCTTCTGCCTTCTTGGCGGTGGCAGAACCTGCCCGCAGGCCGGTTGCAATGTCGCTGACACCGGAATCCTTCAGATTGAGCGCATGGGCCCGGCCCTGGCTGCCATAGCCGACGATCAGGACCTTCTTGCCCTTGATCAGGTTTACGTCTGCATCACGATCATAATAAACGCGCATCGGAATTTTCCTTTCAAAGATTGCGTTTCACTGCGGGCTACCTGCCCTCATTTTCCGGCACACCGTAAAGCGTGAGAAACTGTTGTGCGGCGCGGCTTGCGCCCTGTCTGATTGTCTCGTTGTCCGGCAGCGGCCTGTCGCCAAGCAGCGCGCGGATCTGAACATCGCGTACCACCAGTCCGAAGAAGGTGCAGAATGCCTCCTCGGTATCGTCGAAAGCCAGCAGCCCGGCATCGCGCGCCATCTCCAGCACCGGTTTTATCCGCTGGCCGATGGCAAACCGGCCATTGTCCAGAACAATGCCGCCGAGCCCGCTCTTGGCGGAACTGGAATGCGCAACAGCCATTGCATTGAGCGCAATGGATATCTGACCCGTCAGCACCGACAGCCAGCTTTCGGCAAAATCCGCCAGCCCCTGCTCAAGCGACCGATAATCGAGGTTTTCCCGGTCAAGCGACGGCAACCGCACCTTGGACGCCTGCCACTGCACCGTTGCAGTCAATAGCCCGTCGCGATCACCAAACCATTTGTAGAGCGTCTCCTTGGAGCAGCTTGCCCGGCGCGCCACCGAGGCCATGGTCAGGCCGTCGCCTGCCTGCAGGATCAGCTCAAGCGCTGCATCGAGCACTTCGCGCTGACGCGGCGAAAACGCCTCGTCAACATCGTGCTGATCAACCTGTGTTGCTGCTGCAACCGACATCGAACTCACTCCAAACACACCGTACCGTACGGTACAGTACGGCGTATGTAGAAGCATATTCATCGACTTGCAACAGATTTTTTAGGGATTTATCCGGCCATGGGCCAGGTCAGCATGATTGCCGGCACAGCCAGCAGCACAACCAGCACTTCCATCACCAGCCCCATGCGGGCGTAGTCGGTAAAGTGATATCCGCCAGGCCCCATCACCAGCGTATTGGACTGGTGCCCGATCGGCGTCAGGAAGGGGGCTGCAGCCCCGACGGCCACTGCCATCAGGAAAGCATCCGGATTGGCGTCAAGGCCGATGGCAACACGAACGCCGATGGGTGCCATCAGGATCGCCGTCGTTGCGTTCGGCACCATGTCCGACATCCACATGGACACCGTCATCAGCAGCGCCAGCACTGCCCATATCGGCATCGATCCGGCATTGTCGATGATGGATCCGGCAATCAGGTCCGTACCGCCGGTAGCCTCCAGCGCCTGGCCAATGGGGATCATGGCCCCGAGCAACACCAGCACCGGCCATTCCACGCCGTCATATATCTCATTGATGGAAATGCAGGAGCACAGGATCATCGCCACGCACGCGGTTACAAACGCCACCGGCACTGACACCATCCCGCTGGATGCAGCCAGAATGGCGACAGCAAAAATACCAGCCGGCAGAACAGCCCGGGTACCGCCGTGCAAAGGTTGCAGTCCGCGCCGTTCAAGCACCATGCAGCCAAGCGATTCCAGGGCCACCTCCATCTGTTCCGCTTCGCCCTGCAGCAACAGCACATCGCCGGTGCGGAACTTGATGTTTCTCAATCGTGCGATAGGTCTGTCCCCTGCCCGCGACAGGGCCAGCAGGTTGATGCCATACCGCGCATGCAGCCTGACGCCGCGCATTGACTTGCCCTCAAGCATGGAGTTGGGCATTACGACCGCCTCGACGACCTGCACCGCTTCGGTTCTGAAACCGGCCGGTGCGGCTTCCGGTGTACCGAGCTTGGCCAGTTTCCTGCCGTCGGCCAGCGGGTTTATGACCACCGGATCGCCTTCCAGAATGAGCGTGTCCCTGGCCCTGAATTTTTCGCGCGCGGCCGGTGCCTGGCGGCGCACGCCGTTGCGGACGATCGCCATCACCGTCACTTCGTTCTCACATTCGGTCTCCAGGTCGCTGATCCGTTTTCCCACCAACGGCGATCCTTCGGGCAGCGAGGTCTCGAATGTGTAGCTTTCGACCCGGGTCAGGGCGCTGGTCAGCTTGGGCGCAATGCGCGTCGGCAGTAACCGCCAACCGACCAGCGATACATAGATGACACCGCCAATGCACACCACGAGCCCAACCGGTGCAAAATCGAACATGGCGAACGGCTGGCCGGTCAGCTCCTGCCGGAAACTTGAAATAACGATATTGGGAGGCGTGCCGATCAGCGTCACCATGCCACCCAGCAAGGTGGCGAACGACAGCGGCATCAACACCAGCGATGGTGACCGGCGGGCCTTGAGGGCATTGCGCAGTGTCACCGGCAACATCAGCGCAAGCGCACCGACATTGTTCATGAAGCAGGACAGAAATGCTCCAAGCGCACTGCCGGCTGCCACCTGTAATGTGGTTGTTCTGCGGGTCGGTGACAAAAACCGTACGAGATAGTCCACCAGTCCGGAATTCTGCAGGGTACGGGAAATGATCAGCACGGCGGCAACCGTAATCACGGCCGGGTGGGCAAACCCCTGAAACGCCTTGTCCGGCGGCACCACACCGCCATAGACACCGGCCAGCAGCGCCATGACGGCAATAATGTCATAGCGCACCTTCCCCCACAGGAAGCACGTCATCGCAATCGCGATAATCCCGAAAACCGTCAGTTGTTCCAGCGTCATAAAAGCAAAACCGCATCAAGTGCGCCGCCCGCACGAGATAAAGGTTAGAGCCTTTCCGGCTCAAATGGAAACCTTTGATGGCACAAAATCGGCACGTCCAGTGCTGCCGACACGATTGCTACACAAATACAACTTTCAGGAACTGGTGTTTCTGGCTATCTTGGGATATCTGAGCAAACCTGACAAGTTTCCTCACATTGCGGGCAGGTGAATTTTCCAAGAAAATTCCGAAGCAGGAACTCCAGTTCGGGGTTTTCAGCCTGCTGAGCCAGGGCAATCAACCTGTCTATTGCAGGAGTACTGTTCTGCTCCAGATCATGATACGGAAACACAAAGCCGTCAGCGCGTTTTGGTTCACCGTCCTGAAAGTCGAGTACGGAGTTCTCATTTCCGGCATCTGAAACTGGCGCAGGCTGGCTTTGCACACTGTACAGCGCCATGCGATCGCCGAAAACGATGTAGTCGATTCCCGCACCGCACGCGCTGCAAGCAAAGTAGCCATCCTCTCCACTTTCAAGCAAACTTGCCAGCTTGATCAACTTCTCAGTTGCTGCAATACCACTTAACAGATATCTCGGAATGTATTCATCATCCGAGTGTTCATGGAACGTGCGTTCACACAATGATCCAATTTCGGGTAACAGGGCAATAAACCCGTCGCGTATGGCGGCAAATTTTCGCAACTCACCTTCACTGGGCGGCTCAAGATCATCAATTTCACCGAATTTTTCAGACAGCCGCTGATCTGCCCCTTGCATCAGCAATGATCGATACGGATCGCGCGTTTGCTCCCAGCTTTCCAGCGTGAGGGCCAGACCATTCAGACTACTGTTCTCAGAGGAGTCTTGCTCCGACTTCCTAAACGCACATAGAACGAAATATCCCAGAAAAACGGCAATATCCATGCGCTGCACGACATTGTTGTCGGGCAGCGCCATTCGCAGCAAATAGGGTGCAGCGGCATATGTTGCGCCATAGCATGTTTCCTGATGTATCAGATAACCATGCATCAGTTCCTTCGCGTCATTTTCGTCCCAGTGCTCTGCAAGTGCTACAAGTCGAAATGGAATATCCTCGCCGAAACCGTGCGCGCTGTTGAGCTTGCACCAAAGTGGATCTGACAGTTCAAGCATCAGGTCGGAACTTCCTCACCGCACGCGGACCGAAAGCGCTTTACTGCACCGGTCATGCCGTACTCCAGAGCATCGGCAGTTAACCCGTGCCCGATGGAAACCTCCTCGATCCACGGCGCGCGCGCCAGCAGAGGTGGCAGATTGGCGACCGTGAGATCATGCCCGGCATTCAGGCCAAGACCGGCTTTGCGCGCCGCCTCGGCCGCGGCCTGCAGCTTGTCCAGTTCGCGCTCCGCTGCATCTTTGTCATCGAATGTGGCACCATAGGGTCCGGTATAAAGCTCGGCCCGATCAGCACCGGTTTCAGCTGCCATGGCTATGGTAGTTGCATCTGCATCGGCAAACAGCGACACCCGCATCCCCTCGCCCTTAATCCGGGCCACGATGGGTTTCAGGAAATTGTGCCGAGCCCTGAAATCCCAGCCATGATCAGACGTGGCCTGGGACGGATCATCCGGCACCAGGGTCACCTGATGAGGACGCACCTCAAGTGCAATTTCCATAAGTCTGTCATCGGGATAGCCCTCGATGTTAAACTCCGCATCTGGGTATTCCGCCACCAGATCAGCCAGCGGTTGAACGTCAGATCGCCGGATATGACGCTCATCAGGCCTTGGGTGAACCGTAATTCCCCACGCACCTGCCTCCAGCGCAATACGCGACAGGCCCACAACCGACGGCCATGGCAGATCGCGCCGGTTGCGCAACTGGGCAATGGCATTGACGTTTACTGACAGCTTGGTGATCATTGTACTCATCCGGACTCAACACGTCAGCGCAGCATCGGCCACAAGCTGACAACAAGCAAGATCGCCATCGAGATATTGAAAATTTTCAATCGTGCCGGATGGTTGAGCCACTCCCGCAGCATCGCACCACACACCGTCCAGATCGATGCTGATGGAATGTTCACGAAGAAAAACACCAGTGCAACGAGGACCGTGGACAAGGTAAGACTGTCAGGATTGGTGAACGTCGCCATGGCCGCAATGGCCATCACCCAGGCTTTCGGATTGACCCATTGAAAGGCTGCTGCTTCCACAAAGCTCATTGGCCGCGCCCCTGCCTTGCCGCCTTCGCCAATTGACCTGGCCATGGCTATGCGCCAGGCCAGATAGACCAGGTAGGCACCGCCGGCAAACTTGAGGGCCAGGTACAAGGTCGGCATCCGTTCAAGCAGCGCACCAAGTCCAAAACCGACGCACAGCAACAGGCCCAGAAATCCGACCCCGATACCCATCATGTGCGGGATCGTTCTTCGGAACCCGAAGTTTACGCCCGACGCGAGCAGCATCAGGGTATTTGGACCCGGTGTCGCAGATGTGGCAAAGGCAAACCCGATCAGTGATACGAGAATTCCAAGCTCCACTGGGCGGCCTCAGACTTTGAGGGCTTCGGGCCCGCGCGAGATCGCGGTGACGCCGGTGCGCACAACCTCCGTGAGACCGATCGGCTGCATCAGGGAAATGAACTGCTCTACTTTGCGCGATTTGCCGGTTATCTCGAAAACGAACGAATTCTGGGTGACATCGACAACACGGGCCCGGAACGCATCTGCCAGACGCAGGGCTTCCATGCGGTGTTCGCCCTCACCGGCCACCTTGATCAGCGCCAGTTCACGCTCAATGGCCTCACCGGCCACGGTAAGGTCTGCGACCGAATGTACCGGTACCATACGTTCAAGCTGCGCCTTGATCTGCACCAGCACTTCAGCTGTACCGGATGTGACAATGGTGATGCGTGATACATGGGCCTCATGTTCGGTTTCCGAAACCGTCAGGCTCTCAATATTATAGCCGCGGCCCGAGAACAGTCCGATCACCCGCGCCAGGACACCCGGTTCATTGTCCACCACGATCGACAGTGTGTGTTTTTCGATCGGGTCCTTGTTGTCTTCCAGGAAATACGCCGAAGCGGGTTGTTGCGTGCTCATGGTTTTAAAGCTCCCTTTTCAGCGATCGGGGCCGGACTGCCAAGCGCCAGCCCGCCCCTCGCTATCAATATACCCAATATTATGAGGCCAAGCGCGGCCAGTGCGTTTGGTCCCGGAATTTCTGAAAACAGCATCGCAGCCCATATCACACCGGCAATCGGTACCAGAAGGTTGAGCTGGCTGAAAAAGCTGGCCCCGGCCCGCCCGACAATCGCAAACATGATCAGCGTTGCAATCGCTGCATGCAGCACGCCCAGGGTCACAACCGCAGACCATGCCGTGACGCCTGCCTCAACCGCCAACGGTTCTTCCAGCATGAAGGCGAACGGCAACACCATGATAGCGGACAACAATATGATCACGGTCACCGCAGCAACCTTGTCCGGCGCCTGCATGCGCCGGATCAACACCGCATTGAAACCGTAACTGGCCGCGGCAGCCAGCAATGCAAGCATGGCGACAAGATCGGCAGTAAGGCCATGCAGTGCCGCCTGTCCGACCAGTAAACATAACCCCACGAGGCCGACCACCATGCCGGTTACCTTGCGCGAGTTCAGTTTTTCATCAACGGTAAACACATGTGCCAGCACCATGGTAAGCAGCGGCATCACGCCCATAAGGATGGCGGCCGTGCCGGGCGGGTAAGTCTGCTGCCCCCAGGCGATCAGGGAAAACGGCAGTGCATTTCCGGTAATGGCACTGGCCAGCAGCATCCACCAGACACCTTTGCCTTTCGGAAACGACCGCTTTGTCATGGCCATCACCAGCAGCAGGAACATTGCCGCCAGAAACAGCCTGATCGCCGTCATGGTAATTGGCGGCACCTCGTCGACACCGACCTTGATGAAGACAAACGACGACCCCCAGATGGCTGACAGCAAGAGCAGCAATCCATAGTCACCGGCATTTGGTAGTCGATGCGCCATAAGCAGTGTCCGTACCGGCTGCTAAACCAGCATCTTGCCTTCCTTGTCGATGGCGGAGCCGACTTCTTCATCAGACACATCTTCGCCCAGCAGCATTTCATTGTGTGCCTTGCCGGACGGGATCATCGGGAAGCAGTTGGCCAGATTGGCCACAACGCAATCGAAAATTACCGGCCCCGGTGTGTCGATCATCTCACTGATGGCATCATCCAGTTGATCAGGCTTGGTACAGCGAATGCCGGTTGCGCCATAGGCTTCGGCCAGCTTCACGAAATCCGGCATGGCCTCAGTGTAGGAATGTGACAGCCGGTTGCCATGCAGCAATTGCTGCCACTGGCGCACCATGCCCATATGCGAATTGTTCAGGATGAATATCTTGAACGGCAGTTCGTACTGAACCGCGCTAGACATTTCCTGGATCACCATCTGGACCGAAGCGTCACCTGCAATATCGATGACCAGTGCGTCGCGATGTGCGACCTGCACACCGAGCGCCGCCGGCAAGCCGTACCCCATCGTGCCCAGGCCGCCCGAGGTCATCCAGCGGTTTGGCTCTTCGAACCTGTAGAATTGCGCCGCCCACATCTGGTGCTGGCCGACCTCGGTGGTGATATAGGTGTCACGGTCCTTGGTCAGTTCATACAGCCGCTCAATGGCGTACTGCGGCATGATCACATGCTTGTTCGGCTTGTATTTCAGGCACTCGACATTGCGCCAGGTGTTGATCGAATTCCACCAGTCTTTCAGTGCATGCTCGTCAGGCTGGCCATTGCGGGCTTTCCACGCCCTGATCATCTGCGCCATGACGGTGCCGACATCACCGACAATGGGAA
>JABDRA010000483.1 GCA_013041995.1 Anderseniella sp.
GTGCCTGAGTTTACACTATAAATTAGCTGGAAGCTGGCCGCATCCCGGTAAGCGCGTTGGGCAATTCCGCTGAGACTGTCACCGCGTGCGATCGTGTAGTGTTCACCGCACTGTATGGACTGCGCCATTGTCGGGCTGGGGCTGACGGTGGCGGCGGTGGTCAGAACGCCGGCAACGGCGAATGCTGATAACAGATCAAGTCGTTTCATATTGTTCTCCAGAAGTCGAAACCAGATGGGGATTTTTGAAGGCTGTTTGATTTAACGTGTGAGGTCGGGCGTACGAGGAAACCATTCCAGGTATCGGCCACATGGCCAATGCATGCTCCTGACAGGGAGAACCGCAATTTCACCAGACCCATTCCGTCGAAGAGACAGGTACGGGTGCCTTTCAGGTTTAGGTTAGGATCGGACGCCACGATAGATGTGAACTGGTGCTTGCTCTAGAGCAACATGGGTTCAAATGAACTCGTAAAGTTGCTCTAACACTCGGAAACTAATCAGGTTTATGGTTTTTTTGATTCAACCAAAAATCATCCTGATCTAGTGTCGAGACCTATTGCGATATCGCATTGGTGTTGTTTCCTGCCGTACCCTCTCTTCTCGCCGTCCCGTGTTTTTCCACAGTTTATGTGCCATGTTCATCCGTTGGACCGGGTCCACGGCAATAGTCCTCAATTCGCAGCATTCCTTTTGCGCCATGCAAGAAATTCCTCGAAATCTTCATTGTTCTTGCGCCACTGGAGAAAGGCGCGGAATAACTCCAGCTGCTCATCCTGACTGAGTTCTGTTGTCTGGGGTTGAGCTGCCGGTGCGGGTGACTGATCAGGGCACCCGGCACCCTCGCAACGTACATCGGCAACTGGAATTTTGATTTGTCCGACAGAGGTGGTAACGACATACATGTCGTTGTCCAGCCTAAGTAAATCGCCTTCAATCCGGGTGTAACCGTCATTGGAAACGAGCACGACCGGCTCCGCATTCACGACAGAACCGGAAGTCGTTGCGCACAATGTACAAAGTGAAAAAATCGCCGCACGCCGCATTTTGACCCCCCTGATCAGAGCCTCGCCCGCTAACACAATATTTGCCGAATAGTGCCGCCGGGAACTACTCAATATTGGAACGGGAATGCTCGATAACTAACCGCCATGTGAGCTCTTTGAATGATCATACTCAGCTCACAGAATAGTCTTTGTCACATCCAAATATGTCAAAAATGCGCATTGCAATTGATCAGGCAGGCGAGATTTTTTTATATCTTCAAGGTATGTTTCAAAATCCCGATTTGGCACAAAATCAGACTGCAAATTTCGATAAATGACGATTGCCGGGTGTTCGCCCTGACCTATTGGGGAGGCAAGCTGTGGTGCAAGGAAACACATCTGGTGGGCTGGAAAAGGCCGTCATGAAACGTGTCTTCAAGAATGCTGCAGGCAGAACGCGGCGATTTCCCTGTAGGCGTCATCGGATTCCTGGATGAAGTTGTGGCTACCGGCTATTTTCACGTATTTGCAGTCTGAAATTTGTTCAACCATCCGGACTTGAGCGGGCAGGGGAGCCCGGCCATCGTTCTGGCCGGCGAGCACTAGGGCAACATGGGTTCAAATGAACCCATAAAGTTGCTCGATCACTTTGAAAGCGATCAGGTTTATGATTTTTGGTTGATTCAACCAAAAATCATCCTGATCTAGCGGATTGGGTTTTTGCGGAATGGACAAAAATCCACCGAAGGAATGCGCCCGACTACAATCGCCTGATGCCGGGGCTGCGGAAACTATTGGTTGCGATGCTTTGTCGGCGACCAGGAAACCGGACGAGCCTGTATAGCCGAAATGCTCGCGACCACCGGTGCGTCAGTTAACGGCCTTTGTCTCCGCCAGGATCTTGCGATGTGTTTCCTTGCCGGAAATCCAGTATTTCATGAGGGTTTCCCCAGTGGCAAACTCACCACGCAGGCTGTTGGAGTTCATGTAGTCCTGCCACTCCTTGGATTCGTAAACGCCCTGGAAAACCTCCTGGTAAAACGCAATCATGTCCGGAGACAGTCCGGGTGGTCCGACGATGGAGCGTTGCATGAAGTAGGTCATGTCCTGACCCAGTTCAACGAAAGTGGGTACGTCGGGATACTGGTCCAGCCGTTCTGGTGTAAAGGCCGCAATCGGCAGCGACTTGCCCTGCCTGTAGTAGTTATCCTGCTCGGAAGGATTGTTTACTGTGGAGTTGGCCTTGGCCTCGATCAGTTCCTTGGCAACGGCACCACCGCCCTTGAACGGCTTGTAGGCCATTTTCAGATTGTAGGTCTGGTTCAGCAGGTTGGTCAGCAGGTTGTCCTCCCCACCCTTGCCGGTGCCGGCCATGAGCCATTGAGGACCCTTGGCAGAAGCCTGCTTGATGAACTGGTCTAGATTCGAAATGCCGCTGTCCTTGTTGACCCACAGCAAGAATGTATCTTCCGCCATGCGCGCAATCGGTGCGAATGTCGTAATGTCTATATCGAGATTCGGCTGGCGCAGCGGTGTGGTGAAGAAGCTGTTGAGCGTCACCATGACCACGTGCGGATTGCCGGTGTTGTCCTTCATGAACTGCAGTGCATCGCCTCCGGAGTTTCCTGGCATGTTTACAGGCTCGAAGGGGACAGGTGACATCTCCTCATCGTTCATGATCTTTATGAAGCGTCGCGCCATTTTGTCGGCACCGCCGCCCTTGCCGGCCATAATGACCAGCTTTACCGGCTGTTCCGGATACCATTCAGCAGCAGCCTGGCCGAAAGTGGCGAAAACAAAGCCCAGCATTGCTGCTGCAATCAGGCTGACACGACGAAAGAGACGGAATGAATACATGACTGGGTTCACACTGATCTGGTTGGTTTGGCGAGGCGCCGGGCAAAAGGTTGGCGTTTTTACTGATTGGCAGTGCTGGTGTTGACCCAATCCTTGAAGCCCTTGAAAATCTGCTCGGCGTCGGTTTTCGAAATTTCCCCGGCCACGCTAATGTTTGCTTCAGCGAGATACTGGGTGAAAGCAGCCCTCAGATCGGCAGCGCTGCAACTGCCCAAATTTGATGCAACAGCAGGTTGAGCCGCGGCGTCTGTCGCAGCCTTGACCCGTATCCAGTTGTCGAGACGCGCCGACATGTTGAACTCCTGCCACTTTGGGTGATTGGGTCGTTTTTTGAGTGCTGCAGCTTTGGGGAAGAACTGATTGATGAAACTGGACACCTTGCGATAGCGCTTGGTATCCTGTTTCCAGTTGAAGGCCAGCAATACGTTTTGCACCGAAACTGTAGAGATTGTCTCGCCTGCCGGGATCAACCTCGGATAGTCGTCTGCGCTGATACTTGCAGGTATGTAGTCCGGCATGTTTGCCGGGTCGAGGGGAACGGGCAACAATCGCAGTCCGGTCTTGGGCAGGTTCTCGTACATGCGTACCGGTTTTCCCGACACACTGATCACGGCATCCAGCTCACCTTTCTGCAGTTTCAGCAAGGCCAGGGCATAATCATCGTAGACGGGTTTGTACTGGACGTTGGCGGCGCCAAAAATGGTGCGTGCCGAATAATCACCACTGCCTTCTTTCGGTCCCACGCCGATCCTTCTGCCGGCAAGGTCCTGAATCTTGGTGGCCTTTTCGGGTGCCAGCAGGTGCACTTCCTCGTTGAACAACTTGGTGACGTAGGCCACACGGCGTTCAAGCTTGGGAAAGGTGTTCTCCGCCTTGATTTTTTCCAGTGTGTCGAGCGAGACAATGGCCAGATCTATGTCACGCAGAAACAGAAGGTCAGAAATATTCTCAGCGCCGCCACGGCCCGAAATCGTCATCAGTCTGAGGCCGTCTTCGCGCGCCAGCAGGCTGGCGATTTCGGATGCCGCGCGAAACGATGTACTGTTTACATCCTCGGCTACTACGCGAATCACATTGTCGGCGGCCTGCTTGCGCAGCTTCCATTCGGCTCCGGTCGTGGCCTGTTGAGAATAGGCGCCAGGAGCAAGCATGGTGAGAAAGAAGGTGAGGAAAATGAGTATGGTAGTAATTGACAGCGGGTATCTTTTCGCCATGACGAACCTTTCATCCAAATACCAGCAGTGCAAGGCCCCCGGTACTATCGTAACCGCCCCCTGTCCGCTCGTTAGATCAATTATGCCGTCAATGGGACATTCGCTTCTGCAAGTGACCTTAGTTTGTGATTTTCGCGTCATAAATTAGGCGAAAACACGTTCAAGAAAAGGCGGTGGTGTATTTCATTGGTCTGGGAGGACGGAAATTGCTTACTAATCGGCCGGCTTTTAGTCCGGCCAACACACAACATCGACAAGGATAGTATAATGGCGAACACATCATCTGCGAAACGCAACCTGATCGAGGGCCGGGCCGCACTGATCGTCATTGACATACAGGCGAGCACCTTCATTGACAGCAGCGATATGAGGACAATTGACAACATGTCTGGCTATAAGGGGCGGATGGAACGGGCCCGTGTAGCGATCGATGCCGCGCGAGAACGCTCCATACCGGTGATTTTCATTCAGGAAGTGCACCGGCCCGATCTGGTCGACTTCGGCCGGGAACTGGATGGAGATGAGGATGTTCACTGTCTTGAGGATGATCCCGGCACCGACATTGCCAAAAAGGAAATGGGATTCCTCCCGACTGATTATCTCATCCGGAAGCAGCGTTACTCTGCGTTCTTCGGTACGGATTTTGAAATCCTGCTGCGTGGCCTGAAGATCGATACTCTGTTGCTGTGCGGCGGCCTGACGGACGTTTGTGTTCATTACACTTTCGTGGACGCGCATCAGTCGGATTATTTTTGCCGGGTCATCGAGGATTGCGTTGCCGGATCAAGTCTTGAGGCGCATGAAGCCTCGCTGCGTGCCATGGAGTATCTGCAATCGGGAGCCCGCCGACCACTGAGCGAAGTTGTTACGGCAATGAGTGGCGATACAAATCTCCGTGTGCAGGCGCTTTGATCTGCTCTGACATCTTCACTTCACAACAAGAAGTATTATGATGATCGGCCTATTCACACGCTGACGCTTGTGACCAACCCCGGGGGATAACCAAACCTGTGACGGAAGGTCCAAAATGAAAACAAGATTGATGATTGCAACACAGACGGTGCTGCTGGCCGGAGGCATGAGCGTGGCTGGAGGCGTGTCCGCGTCTGATACGGCACACGCAGCCAAGTCCTGCGGATTCGGTTGGGCGAAACCGGGCAGGTATAAAGTGTCCGGTAATTTCCGGGGCAGGGTTGAAGCTACTTCGGCTCGTTTGACATCTGATTGCCGCGTGTCCCTGCAATTTCCCGGCGTGTTTTCCGGTGGTCGTGTGAAGAAGTCCGGCAAGTGCCTGCGGTTCGCGCTCAAGGTTGAAGGCCAGCGCAAAGTGTTCTTTGCCAAATGGTGCAATACCTATGGTGTGGTTCCCTGGCAGGGCCGGAACATACGTGCCGAGATCAAGCCGATCTCCATTGAAACTCCCAGCGTGCGAGTGAAGACGAATTTCAACAATTGAATTGAGTTCTTCCCCATGCTTTCAAGCCGGGTCCGGCCTGTCCGGACCCGGTTTGTTGATGTTTCAGGTCGCTAATTACGTCCTTTGGCATTGCCTGACCTCATGGTGCATTCGTTTTTGTAACTGCAAAAATTTACAAAATTACAAAAGTCAAATTTGTAAACAACAAGGGTTACATCTTGACCCAGTTTGGCTCGGGTTTTGTTTTCGCATGACATAAACAGGAAGGATATGGAAAGCCAAAGCCGCGATATGAGCTTTCCCTGCGCGCTCACTTTGGAGGAAACATCATGAAGCTCGGCCAGTCGCACCTGTTCATCCCCGGACCCACTAATATTCCGGACCGTGTCCGGCGGGCCATGAATGTGCCTATGGAGGACATGCGGGCACCGGATTTCGGAGACCTGACAAAACCGTTGTTCAGCGGGTTGAAGCGGGTGTTCCAAATGAATTCAGGTCGCGTCTTCATGTATCCGGGTTCGGGAACCGGAGCCTGGGAAAGTGCCATCACTAATACCCTCAACACGGGTGATAAGGTGTTGATGTCGCGGTTCGGCCAATTCAGCCATCTCTGGGTGGATATGGCAGAGCGCCTCGGCCTTGAAGTCCAGTGCATTGATGTGGAATGGGGTAAAGGTGTTCCGGTGGTCGATTATGTTGAAATACTGGACGCCGACAAAAGCCATTCCATCAGGGCGGTTTTCGTCACCCAGAACGAAACAGCTACGGGAGTGACGTCCGATGTAGCCGGTGTTCGCGCTGCGCTGGATGCGACCGGTCATCCGGCATTGCTGTTTGTAGACGGTGTCAGTTCTATCGCGTCTATCGATTTCCGCTTTGAGGAATGGGGCGTCGACCTGGCGGTTGCGGGGTCACAGAAAGGCTTCATGCTGCCTGCAGGTTTGTCGATGCTCGGCGTCAGTGAAAAAGCTCTCCAAGCGTCGAAGAGCGCCCGGATGCCGCGGTGTTATTTCTCGTTTGAGGATATGCTGAAAGTCAATGATGACGGCTATTTCCCGTATACGCCGCCAACGCAGCTGTTTCATGGGCTTCGCGAATCTCTTGCACTCATTGAGGAAGAAGGGCTGCAGAACATATTTGCCCGCCATGGCCGCCTGGCGGAAGGCGTCCGCAGAGGCGTAATGGCGTGGGATGGCTGCGACCTTTGTGCGCAGTCCGCCGAGTGGTATTCCGACACTGTATCGGCAATTGTTGTGCCGGAAGACATTGATGCGCGTGACGTAATCAAGTTCGGCTACGAGCGCTATCGCACCAGCTTTGGATCCGGCCTCAGCAAAGTCATGGGTAAAGTGTTCCGTATTGGCCATTTGGGTGATCTGAACGAAGTCATGTGTCTGTCGGCGCTCGCATCTGCAGAAATGTCGTTGCGCGATGCAGGGGCCAAAGTCGAGTTTGGTTCCGGCGTTGCTGCCGCACAGGAATGGTACAATGCGAGTCAATCCGCCGAGATTGCTGTCGCAGCCGAATAGCAATCACCTCAGACCAGCCATTCCTGCAGAGTGTTACGCTTAACGGGCCGACAACTTCCTTGTGAAGTCGGCCCGTTTCTTTTTTGCTTGGCAGCAGCCCAGGTTTCAGCAAAGTATTCCAAACCGGTAGGGCTTGTGGGAAGGGTGTGTGCCGTTGCAGGAAAATCAACTGCTGTTCGACTATGTCATAGTTGGTGCGGGCTCTGCCGGGTGCGTGCTCGCTGGAAACCTGTCAGCTTCTGGCAAGCATTCGGTGTTGTTGCTGGAAGCCGGACCCGACCTAAACGGTTTCTGGATAAAGACACCATTGGGCTACGGCCATTCCATCTTCAATAACGCGGTCAACTGGATGTATGCGAGCGAGCCTGAGGCTGCGCTTGGTGGGCGGACCATGCCGGTTCCACGCGGCAAGATTGTCGGTGGCTCCAGCGCGATCAATGCCATGGTCTACATGCGCGGTACGAAAACCGACTATGACGAGTGGGAGCAGGGCGGTCTTCCTGACTGGGCATGGGACAAGGTTCTGTCCAGCTACAAGAAAATTGAAGACCATTGTGTGCGCGATGACTGGCATGGAACAGGAGGACCGCTGCAAGTCAATAGCAGGGCCAGTGTGGCACATCCGATTTGCGATGCTTTTCTGGAAGCGGGTCAACAACTGCAAATCCCGCGAAATGACGACTTCAACGGTGAATGCGTCGGCGGGCTTGGATATTACCATCATACGATTTGCACGTCCGGAAAGCGAGTGTCGGCAGCGCGAGGCTGGCTGGAGCCGGCTCGCAGACGGTCCAACTTTCGTCTTGAACCGAACGCCCAGGTTGTGCGGCTTGAAATCAGCGACAACGAAGTGTCAGGGGTGGTTTACCGTCAAAATGACCACCTGATAACGGTTAAGGCCCGGCGCGAGGTTGTGCTGGCATGCGGTGCCATCAATACGCCGCAACTGCTTATGGTGTCCGGTATTGGGCCCGGTGCTCAACTTGGCGATGCCGGGGTTGAAGTGCGTCATGAGCTGCCGGCCGTCGGGCAGCACATGCAGGATCACTTCGCCTATGACATGCATTTCCGGTCCCGTGTGCCGACCATGAACCAGCAAATAGGATCGTGGCACGGCAAACTGCGCGCAGGCCTGCAATATCATCTGTTCGGGTCGGGGCCGTTATCGTCCGGGACAACCCATGCCGGCGGCTTTGTGAAATCGGCACCGTCGCGGGACAAGCCGAACCTGCAATTGTATTTCTCTCCGCTGACCCGAGATCTGCAACCGGGTGCTCCCGGCAGTATGGCCCAAGCTGATCCGTACCCCGCTTTCTCAATCGGCGCCTGCAATACAAGACCAAAATCACGTGGCGACATATCGTTGCGCAGTCACGACATGCGCGATGCACCGCTGATCCGGTTCAACTTTCTGGATGACCCGGACGATCTGGCGGAAATGATTGAAGGTGTGCGCACATTACGGGCACTGGCTGACGCACCGTCGCTGCGGCGAATTATCGAACGCGAGTATCTGCCGGGACCGGATGTCAACTTAGATGAGGAACTTGATCAGGATATCCGTGCCAGAGGATATTCGATCTATCATCCCTGCAGCACTTGCCGAATGGGTGGAGAGAAAACTCAGTCAGTGGTCAATTCCCGCCTCAAAGTACACGGCATGGAAGGGTTAAGGATCGCCGATGCATCTGTTATGCCGTTCGTATTGACCGGTAATCTGAACGGTCCGAGTATGATGATTGGACAACGTGCCAGCGAAATCATCCTTGAAGATTCAAACGCTTGAGTCGTCCCGGTACGGCTAGATTGGAATTATTCCAATTTTAATTCCACTATTTCAACTACTTACATCTTGTCAAAATGTCGCAAGTTGGTGATTTCCACTTGCAAATTTTATTCCCGACTGATTTAGTCGGTTTATAAATACACCACTGAAGAGATTTGTCATATGTCAGTTGTCACCTCGGTTCTCAATCGTCGTCGCTTTGTTCTTGCCGCAACCGGATCGGCTGTCGGCATGCTCGCCGCCCCTTCAATTCTGCGCGCGGCAGGCGAGATCAACCTGTATTCATCGCGCCACTATGATACTGACGAAGCTCTGTATGCCAATTTCACCAAAGAAACCGGTATTGCTATCAACAGGATTGAGGCAAAGGCCGATCAGCTCATTGAGCGGATGAAGGCTGAAGGTGCCAACTCACCGGCCGATGTGTTTATTTCGGTGGATGCCGGGCGGATCGAGCGGGCAAATACCGAAAACCTGCTGCAGCCGATACAATCTGACGTTCTGAGCTCGCGCATCCCCGCCTATCTGCGCCACTCTGACGGTAGCTGGTTCGGCTTCTCCAAGCGGGCCCGTGTTCTGGTGATTGCCAAGGACCGCATGGACCCGAAAGATGCACCAAGCTATGAGGCGCTGGCCAGCGAAGCCATGAAAGGCAAAGTGCTGATCCGGTCTTCCAGCAACATCTACAATCAGTCGCTCATGGGTTCGATCATTGCCGCACATGGTGCGGACGAGGCGGCCAAATGGGCAACCGGTATGGTGGCCAATTTCGCCCGCTCACCAAAAGGCGGTGACCGCGACCAGATCAAGGCGGTCGCTGTAGGCGAAGGCGATGTCGGCGTGGTCAACAGCTACTATCTCGGCAAGATGATGAAGTCCAGCAAGGATGATCAGCGCCAGGCAGCAGATAAGGTAACCCTGGTATTTCCAAATCAGGCCGACCGGGGCACGCACGTGAATATCTCCGGTGGCGGTGTGGCTCGCCATGCCAAAAACAAGGATGGTGCCGTCAAGTTCCTGGAGTATCTGGCATCCGATCAGGCGCAGGAATATTTTGCCGCAGGCAATGTAGAATACCCGGTTGTAAAGGGTGTGCCTCTGGCCAGTCCGCTGGACACATTTGGCGAGTTCAAGGAAGACACGCTGGATGCGCAGAAGTTTGCATCGCTCAATGGGCAAGGTGTGCAGATCATGGACAAGGCCGGCTGGAAGTAGACTTGACTGCCGGTTGTGCTTTAACAGCCGGCTGAAGAGGTGATTTGGCCGGACTGCAGATGGCGACAGCACAGGATTTCAGAGGCAATCCCAAGGGATTACCAGCGACAAAGGGGCGGTCCTTCAAGGTCCGCCCCAATGCTGTTTTTGTAGCCACGGCTGTTCTGGCGCTCCTGGTGTTACTGCCGATCGCGGCGGTGCTGTCCAGCCTGTTTGACACCAGCGGCGGATCATTGGGCCATCTTGCAGCAACCATCCTGCCTGAACTGGTGCTCAACACCCTGGGACTTGTCCTCATGGTTGGTCTGGGAACCGCGATTGTCGGAACCGGTACGGCGTGGCTCGTCAGTGCCTGCCGGTTTCCGGGGTCGCGCTTTCTGCAGTGGATGTTGTTGCTGCCACTGGCCATGCCGGCCTATATAATCGGATATGCCTACACAGATTTCCTGGTGTTTGCCGGGCCCCTGCAAACCGGGTTGCGGGATATCTTCGGCTGGACCCGAAATGACTACTGGTTTCCCGAAATACATTCGTTGTGGGGCGTCAGCCTGATGCTGGTCCTGGTACTTTATCCATACGTCTTCTTTCTGGCGCGTACAGCTTTTCAGGAACAGTCGCGCGGTTTACTTGACGTCGCGCGAACATTGGGGCGCAGCCCCTGGAACGTCTTTGGTACGGTGGCCTTGCCCATGGCCCGGCCTGCCATTGCGGCCGGAGTGGCGCTGGCCCTGATGGAGGCAATTGCCGATTTTGGTACGGTTCAGTATTTCGGGGTTCAGACCTTCACCACTGCAATTTACCGGACATGGTTCGGTATGGGTGACAGGGTCGGGGCCGCGCAACTGTCATCAGCTTTGCTGGCTTTCGTCTTCCTGCTGGTTGCAATGGAGCATTGGTCGAGATCCCGTCAGGCCTATTACGATACTTCGGCGCGCGCGCTGAAACCGCAACCGGTTTTGCTGCGTGGCTGGACGGCCGTGTTTGCATTTGCCGCCTGTGCCATTCCGATTCTGCTGGGTTTTGTGCTGCCGGTCCTCATCTTGCTCGAGCTTCATTTTGACGGAGGTGACGGTTTCCTGGGGACCCGGCTGATGGTATATGCCGGCAACAGTTTCCTGCTGGCGGGTGGAGCCGCGGTCGTTGTTACCGGGTGTGCAATTTTGACGGGTTACTGTCTTCGCCGTTCCAGTGGCGGACTGAGTGCCGGTCTCGTCAGATTTTCCACGATGGGCTACGCCATCCCCGGCACCATTATCGCTGTCGGGGTGTTGATACCGCTGGG
>JABDRA010000493.1 GCA_013041995.1 Anderseniella sp.
GTCGTGGGGTTTCTTGTCCGGCCTGTCCGGCACTTCGCCACCTCTCAGGATGTCAACTTTCTCCCAACCGCGCTCACCCAGGGCTTTTTCGGCTTCCTTGTGTGCTGCGCCGGGATTCCTTGCCGAAACAAAAACAACAAAACCCCGATCCGGATTATCAGCAACACCTTCCTTGTGCCCACCCTGGCCGAGAAACATATAGACTGATCGTTTCAAGTTGAATGCCACCAGGGCCTCCTGTCACTAGAGCAACATGGGTTCAAATGAATCCATGTTGCTCTAACACTTTGAATGCGATCAAGCTTATGATTTTTGGTTAGTTCAACCAAAAATCATCCTGATCTAGATGAACGCCGGATAACCGCGAAATAAAAACCGCCGCGATCCATGGTGATCGCGGCGGCCAGAGATTGTCAATCATGTCACGTCATTTGACGGCAACACTCACTCGCCTGCCGCTGCCGGCTCTTCTGCTGGTTCGCTTGCATCCTCAACGGCAACCTTGGCCTGTTCATCCAGGATCAAACCGTCGCGCTTGTCAGCAACCGATTTGAAACGGGACAGCATGCCGCCGGTACCGGCCGGTATCAGACGGCCCACGATGACGTTTTCCTTGAGACCTTCCAGCGTATCCACCTTGCCGCTGATCGCAGCCTCGGTAAGCACGCGGGTCGTTTCCTGGAACGAGGCTGCCGAAATGAATGACCGCGTCTGCAGGCTTGCCTTGGTGATACCAAGCAGGACCGGAACACCGGAAGCAGGCTTTTTGCCCTCATCCGCCATTTTGGCATTGATGTTTTCCAGCTCCGTACGGTCAAGTTGTTCACCGGACAGAAGCGACGTATCGCCCTGCTCGGTGATTTCGACCTTCTGAAGCATCTGGCGAACAATAACCTCGATGTGCTTGTCATTGATGCTCACACCCTGCAGGCGATAAACCTCCTGCACTTCATTGACGAGATAAGTCGCCAGCTCTTCAACACCTTTAATGGCAAGGATGTCATGAGGAGCCGGGTGACCATCAAGGATGTACTCGCCCTTCTCGATGAAATCGCCTTCCTGAACCGGAAGATGCTTGCCCTTCGGGATCAGATATTCAGACGGTTCAAGAGACGCGTCTTCCGGCACAATGCGGATGCGGCGCTTGTTCTTGTAGTCACGACCGAACTCAACACGACCGGAGATTTCAGCGATGACCGCATGATCCTTCGGACGGCGTGCTTCAAACAACTCGGCAACACGCGGCAGACCGCCGGTGATGTCGCGCGTCTTGGCACTTTCCAGAGGAATACGGGCAAGCACGTCACCAGCCTTGATTGCCGAGCCTGGATCAACCGACAAGATTGCATCAACCGACAGAAGATAGCGGGCCTCACCACCACGTGGCAGCTTGAGGATTTCGCCCTTCTTGTCTTTAATGACGATTGCCGGACGCAGGTCCGCACCACGCGGGCTGGTACGCCAGTCGATCAGGACACGGTTGGTGATACCGGTTGACTCGTCGGTGACTTCCGACACAGAGATGCCGTCGACCACATCTTCGAATTCAATCTTGCCATCAACCTCGGTCATGACAGGACGCGTGTACGGATCCCATTCGGCCAGACGCATGCCGCGCTTGATCTTGTCGCCTTCGTTGACGAACAGACGCGCACCCTGCATCAGCTTGTGTACCGCGCGTTCGTGACCCTTTTCATCTTCGATGACCAGAGACACGTTGCGGCCCAGCGTGATGATCTTGCCCGTGCTGTCGGTGACGACATTGGAGTTGCGCAGCTTGACGATGCCTTCATGGTTCGATTCCACGAACGATTCATCCAACACCTGCGCCGTACCACCAATATGGAACGTGCGCATGGTGAGCTGGGTGCCGGGTTCACCGATCGACTGCGCGGCGATAACACCGACGGCTTCTCCGTGATTGACCGGTGTACCGCGCGCCAGGTCACGACCGTAGCAACGTGCGCAGACACCAAACCGGGTTTCGCAGGTCAGCACCGAACGGATGCGGAATTCTTGGATGTTGGCATCCTCGATCTTCTCGACATCTTCCTCGGTAATTTCCCGCATTGCCGGAATGATCACTTCATTGGTCTGCGGATGCATCACGTCTTCAGCCGCTGTACGGCCAAGGACACGCGAGCCCAGAGAGGCAATGATTTCACCGGCATCAATGATCGGACGCGCGGTGATCGAGTTTTCGGTACCGCAATCATCTTCGGCAATGATGGCATCCTGGGCAACGTCAACGAGGCGGCGCGTCAGGTAACCGGAGTTAGCCGTCTTCAAGGCGGTGTCAGCCAGACCCTTACGGGCTCCGTGGGTGGAGTTGAAGTACTCCAGAACGGTCAGGCCTTCCTTGAAGTTCGAGATGATCGGCGTCTCGATGATTTCACCGGACGGTTTGGCCATGAGACCACGCATACCGCCAAGCTGCTTCATCTGGGCCGGAGACCCACGCGCGCCGGAGTGAGCCATCATGTAAATGGAATTCACCGGCTTTTCGCGCCCGGTCTCCTCGTCGATCTGAACGGCCTGAATACGGCCCATCATTTCATCAGCGACCTTGTCTGTGCACTTGGCCCAGGCGTCAACAACCTTGTTGTACTTCTCACCCTTGGTGATCAGTCCATCGATGTACTGCTGTTCGTATTCCTTGGCCAGTTCGCGGGATTCAGCAACCAGCTTCTCCTTGGTGTCGGGAATGACCATGTCATCCTTGCCAAACGAGATGCCGGCCTTGAACGCGTTATAGAAACCAAGGCCCATGATCTTGTCACAGAAAATGACGGATTCTTTCTGTCCGCAGCCCCGATAGACGTCGTCGATCATCTTGGAGATTTCACGCTTGGTCAGCAGCTTGTTGCAAACCTCAAGTGACATGCCCGGCTGCTTCGGCAGCAGTTCACCGATTTTCAGGCGGCCCGGGGTTGTTTCGTAAACACGCGACGCCGGGTTACCGTCTTCGTCGATATATTTGAAACGGCCCTTGATCTTGGTGTGCAGCGTGATCACGCCCGCATGCAGGGCATGATCAACCTCTGCGACATCACCAAACAGCATGCCTTCGCCCGGCTCGTTTTCCTTCATCTGGGAAACGTAGTACAGGCCAAGAACGATATCCTGCGATGGCACGATAATCGGCTGACCGTTCGCAGGATGCAGAACGTTGTTTGTAGACATCATCAACACACGCGCTTCCAGCTGAGCTTCCAGCGACAGCGGCACGTGAACCGCCATCTGGTCGCCGTCAAAGTCAGCATTGAAGGCTGCACAGACCAGCGGATGCAGCTGGATTGCCTTGCCTTCGATAAGCACTGGTTCAAACGCCTGGATGCCAAGCCTATGAAGGGTTGGCGCACGGTTGAGCAGAACCGGATGTTCGCGGATCACCTCGTCCAGGATATCCCAGACTTCCGGCTTTTCCTTCTCAACCAGCTTCTTGGCCTGCTTCACTGTCGATGACAGACCTTTGGCGTCAAGGCGCGAATAGATAAACGGCTTGAACAGTTCCAGCGCCATCTTCTTCGGCAAGCCGCACTGATGCAGCCTGAGTTCCGGACCAACCACGATAACCGAGCGGCCGGAATAGTCGACGCGCTTGCCGAGCAGGTTCTGACGGAAACGTCCCTGCTTGCCTTTCAGCATGTCTGCCAGTGATTTCAGCGGGCGCTTGTTGGCACCGGTGATGACACGGCCGCGACGGCCATTGTCGAACAGTGCATCAACAGATTCCTGCAGCATCCGCTTTTCATTGCGGATGATGATGTCAGGCGCACGCAACTCGATCAGCCGCTTCAGGCGATTGTTGCGGTTGATCACACGGCGATACAGGTCGTTGAGATCCGATGTGGCGAAGCGGCCACCGTCGAGCGGCACCAGCGGACGCAGCTCAGGCGGGATCACCGGAACGACGGTCAGGATCATCCATTCCGGCTTGTTCCCGGACTCGATGAAGCCTTCCACAATCTTCAGCCGCTTGGCCAGCTTCTTCGGTTTCAGTTCGGTAGTGGCCTCGGCAATCTCGACGCGAAGATGATCGCGCAGCTTTTCCAGTTCGATACCCATGAGAATTTCACGGATCGCCTCAGCACCGATACCTGCGGTGAAGCTGTCAGCACCGTAATGGTCCTGGGCTTCCATAAACTGCTCTTCGGTGAGCAGCTCGCCATGTTTCATCGGCGTCAGGCCAGGCTCTGTAACGATGTAATTTTCAAAGTACAGAACACGCTCGACATCTTTCAACGTCATGTCCAGCAGCAGTGAAATACGCGATGGCAGAGATTTCAGGAACCAGATGTGCGCGACCGGCGCCGCCAGATCGATGTGACCCATGCGCTCGCGGCGGACCTTGGCCAAGGTCACTTCCACACCACATTTTTCGCAGATGATGCCTTTGTACTTCATCCGCTTGTACTTGCCGCACAGGCACTCATAGTCCTTAACGGGACCAAAAATGCGCGCGCAGAACAGACCATCGCGCTCGGGCTTGAAGGTACGATAATTGATGGTTTCCGGCTTTTTGATTTCGCCGAACGACCAGGAGAGAATCTTCTCCGGTGCTGCAATACCAATCCGGATCTGTTCAAAGGTCAGCGGCTGACCTGCCGGATTGAAAACGTTCATGACCTCATGGTTCATGTAATACCTCAATTCCTTGTTCGCGGACGGGGCTGTTTTCCGCTTTTCGGAGTGTCTGGTTTTTCAACGGAAACTTCCGGACTGGCCCGACGCCGGAGATTTCCATGTCCGGGCAGGAGTGTTGGCCCCTGCCCGGTAATTCTGTCTTGCTACTCGGTACTTTGAAGATCGACGCTGAGACCCAGCGAGCGCATTTCCTTTACGAGCACGTTAAAGCTTTCCGGGATACCGGCCTCGAACGCATCATCACCACGCACAATCGCTTCATAAACCTTGGTTCTGCCTGCAACGTCATCCGACTTCACAGTGAGCATCTCCTGCAGCGTATAGGCAGCGCCATACGCCTCGAGCGCCCAGACCTCCATTTCACCGAACCGCTGTCCGCCGAACTGCGCCTTGCCGCCCAGCGGCTGCTGGGTAACGAGCGAGTAAGGACCAATGGAACGGGCATGAATCTTGTCATCAACCAGATGGTGAAGCTTGAGGATGTAGATATACCCTACCGTTACCTGTCTGTCGAATGGCTCACCTGTACGACCGTCGTAGAGCGTTACCTGTCCCGACGTACTCAGGCCTGCATGTTCGAGAAGCTCAGAGATGTTTTCCTCTTTCGCTCCGTCAAACACCGGTGTGGCAATTGCAACACCGCCACGCAGGGAATCACCGAGATCAGCAAGATCATCATCTTCCAGGGCGGTGATCTCTTCGTTTTCGCCATAGATGTGCTCAATCTCCTTGCGCAGCGCCTTGGCATTGTGGTTTTCGCGATATACGTCGACCATCTCACCAATTTGCTTGCCAAGACCGCGGCAGGCCCAACCCAGATGGGTTTCAAGGATCTGACCGACGTTCATCCGGCTTGGCACGCCGAGCGGGTTCAGCACGATATCAACCGGCTGACCATCTTCGAGGTACGGCATGTCCTCATCGGCAACGATACGTGACACAACGCCCTTGTTGCCATGGCGGCCGGCCATCTTGTCGCCCGGCTGGATCTTGCGCTTCACAGTGACAAAGACCTTGACCATTTTCATCACTCCCGGCGGCTGTTCATCACCACGCTGCAGCTTTTCGACGTTGTCGAGGAAGCGGTTTTCAAGACGCTTCTTGGACT
>JABDRA010000497.1 GCA_013041995.1 Anderseniella sp.
GTGTAATGGAAAGCGTGAAGGCGCAGATGTTGTCGCGGCGCGCGCTGTTTCAAACAGCTGCCGCGGGAGTGGCCGCTGCTGCTGTGACGGCACCGATGTCCGCACCGGCTCTGGCCGCCGGACATGAAAAAGTCGAGGATATGACACATGAGCTGCACGAGGGTTTCCCGAGCTATTTTGGCGAGCAGCAATTCTTCAGGGATCAGAAGTTCAAGTTCAAGGACAATGGTTTCAACCTGTTCGAGCTGCGCGTAAACGAACACACCGGCACCCACGTGGATGCGCCTCTGCATTTTACCGAAGATGGCCAGTCGGTTGCAGAGATACCGGTCGCCAACCTGATCTGCCCGCTGTGCGTTATCGACGTGAAGGCAAAAACGGCGGAAAACGCGGATTATCAGGTCACCCCCGATGACGTGAGTGCCTGGATTTCCGCCAATGGCCCGATTCCCGACAAGGCCTGCATTGCCATGAATTCCGGCTGGGCAGACCATGTTGGAACCGAAAAATTCCGTGGCGCGGATGCCGAAAAGAAAATGCATTTCCCGGGCTTTCACATCGAAGCAACCAAAATGCTGCTGGAGACCGGCGCGGTCGGCATGGCTGTCGATACGCTGTCGCTTGATTACGGCCAGTCTGCCGACTTCGCCACCCACTACGCCTGGCTGCCGACCAGCCGCTGGGGCATCGAAAACCTCGCAAATCTCGATGCGGTGCCCGCCAAGGGCGCAACACTTGTCGTCGGCGCCCCCAAGCACCGCGGCGGCACCGGCGGTCCGGCCCGCGTCTTTGCGATGGTCTGAACAAAGCTGAAACTACACAACATCCCGGCGTCAACGCCGGGATGGTTACATCAAGGTAGACATCATGATCGATCTTCTGGACCAGCTCGCCGACCTCGAAACATCCATGCTTGCCGACATCAACAAGTATATTCGTGCAATGGATGCGGGCATCAAACGCATAAACCCGGGCCGCAAGCTTATAGGGCGGGCCCGGACCGCGTCGTGCCGCAATGACTTTCTGACCGTTATGCGGGTTCTGGCGGATGCCGAGGCCGGCGACGTGCTGGTCATTGACGGACGTGGTGGTCACCTGGCATTGGCTGGCGAGATGTTTGCCCTGGAAGCGCATCGCAAGAAGCTGGGTGGCATCATCGTGGACGGCATGGTGCGCGATTCAGCCGCCATGCAGGATATCGACCTGCCGGTCTATGCCCGTGCGGTGCATCCTGTTGCCGGTACAATTCAAACAATTGGCGATGTCGGGATTGCCGTCTCATGCGGTGGTATTGTCGTCAATCCGGGCGATGTCGTCTTTGCAGATGCCGACGGAATTGTGTGCGGAGCCGAGGATGAACTGTCGGCCCTGGTGCATGGCGCCCAGAACATCATGGCCAATGAGACCAGGGCTTTCGCAGCGTTCAAGCAGGGAACCGGGCTCATGGACATGCTGAATTTCGAGGAACATTACGCCAAACGCGCCGCTGGTGAGGACAGTGACCTGAGCTATATTCTGTGAGCGATGGAAAATCAGCAATTGCGTAAAGTTTCCATCGGCTTTATATACCAGCCATCCCAAGCAGCATTGATCCCACTGGATCAGCAGAACCACCGCTAAAGGTTCTGAAGGAGAGCACTTATGTCCGACACACCATTGATGCCGAAAGCCACTGCCGTCTGGCTGGTCGACAACACCGCGCTGACATTCAGCCAGATAGGCGATTTCTGCAAACTGCACACCCTCGAGGTAAAGGGCATCGCAGATGGTGAGGTCGCGGTCGGCATCAAAGGCATGGACCCGATTGCCGCCAACCAGATTACCCGTGACGAAATCGAGGCCGGCGAAAAGGATCCCAGCCACAAACTGCAGTTGGCCAAATCCAAAATCGTCGTGCCCGTTGCAGCCAAGCGCAAGGGACCGAAGTACACGCCTGTATCGCGCCGTCAGGACCGGCCGGATGCAATCAGCTGGTTGCTGCGCTACCACCCTGAACTGGTTGACAGCCAGGTCATGAAGCTGGTCGGCACTACCAAGACCACCATAAATGCCATTCGTGATCGCACCCACTGGAACAGTCAGAACCTTAAACCGGTCGACCCGGTGACACTGGGACTTTGCTCGCAGCTCGAACTGGATCTTGCCGTGCGCAAGGCCGCCAAGCGTGTCGAGAAGGCCGGTGGGAAGCTTCCGGACCGCACTCTCATACCGGCGGAAGAAACTGTGCCACCGCCTTACGCGATTGCCGACACCCCGACAGAGCAGGCTGAAGAAGCAGACGCCGCGCCGAACGTCGATGAAGCCTTCAAGGACTTCAAGCCGGAAGAAGCCGAACCGCAGGTCGAGGAAGAAGCTGATGTGGACGCTGATTCAGTGTTCGCCAAGCTGAAAGACCTGAAAACTGAAACACCGGCAGAAGAATAGCTTTTTTGCCTGCGGAGATGTTGAGCAGCGTGTCCGCCTTTTCTCTAAATGTCATACCAAAGAAAGTAATTATACCCGGCTGAAAGTTCCGTCAGATCAGGATGATTTTTGGTTGAATCAACCAAAAGTCATAAACCTGATCGCTTTCAAAGTGATAGAGCAACTTTATGAGTTCACTTGAACCCATGTTGCTCTAGTCGCGCAGAACCGGCTCTTTCACCATGGTCTGCTTGCGCATCAGGTTTTCCCTGTAAAATACATACAGGCCTGACAGCGCAATAAACAGAATACCGATGATGCTCAATCTGTCCGGCAGGTCGCCCCACACAATAAATCCCAGCAGCACGGCAAACGGCAGACCGGCGTATTCAAACGGCGCTACTGTGCGCACTTGCGCTATCCGGTAAGCGTGCGACAGCAGGTAACCGCCAATGCCAACCAGCAGCCCGCAAGCAGCCATCATCGCAAAACCGAATGCATCCGGCACACTCCAGGCCCTGAACAGAAAGTCCAGGGTCGCATTGTCACCGGTCGACATCCAGCCGGAACCGAACACAATACCGAAACCGATGGAAAAAACGATAAAGCAGACCTGCACGTAAAACGCCATGACAGAGGCATTTTCCACAGCCCCCAGCTTACGCGCCAGGATCTGGATGGAAGCGTAACACACAGCAGCAAACAGGGGCAGAAGCCCGACCAGCCGTATCGCATCAGTTCCCGGACGCAGCATGATGATTACGCCGATCATGCCCACCAGCACTGCCAGCCACCGCTGCAGGCCGATTTTTTCTCCCAGGAATGGAATGGCAAGCAGGGTTATGATCAATGGGGCGGAAAAGAAAATCGCAGCAGCGTCACCAAGCGGCATCGACGCAAGGCCCAGAAAATAGGCCATGTTGGCACAAATCAACAACACACCCCGCGCCAGATGGGTTCCAGGCCGGCTGGACCTGAGTTGCCTGAATCCGCCTTCCATTTTCAGGAACACGCAGGTCAGCAGAATGGCAAAAACAGAACGCACAAAACCGATTTCGTGCAGGGGATAGGTCCCCGACACCAGTTTGATGATCATATCCTGGATGCCAAGAGCAAAAGTCCCGCCAAGCACACACATGATGCCGATCAGGTTTGTATTACTGCGTTGTTCAATCATGTAGAGCAAAATGTCCGCGATATATGACCCTGGGTCACAGTAGAGCAACCAGTCTTAACGAAGCTGTAATCTGCGGACCGGATTACGCTCAATCGTGCAACATTGCTTCTGAAATATGAAGGTGTTTCCCTCAATATCTGCAATTCCCCCCCTATATTAAAGAAAAAATTT
>JABDRA010000499.1 GCA_013041995.1 Anderseniella sp.
GCTTCTTACTGCGCCGCCGTGATGTCTTTTACCCGCAGTTCGCCACTCACAATGCCCACACGGTTGCCGCCGTTTCAGTGATGGCAGGCAATGACCGCGAG
The DNA here is from genome assembly GCA_013041995.1 of Anderseniella sp. GTDB lineage: Bacteria > Pseudomonadota > Alphaproteobacteria > Rhizobiales > Aestuariivirgaceae > Anderseniella. The sequence goes on from JABDRA010000499.1 coordinate 102, forward strand.
TTTGAGTTCCAGCGTCTGCATGGCATGGGCCAGGCGCTCTATGACGCGGTTACCGCACAGGACGGCATTGCGCAGCCATGCCGGATTTATGCACCCGTGGGCAGCCACGAAGACCTGCTGGCCTATCTGGTACGCAGGCTGCTGGAAAATGGTGCCAACACATCATTCGTCAACCGCCTGGCAGACGACGAAGCCCCGGTTGAAGAGATTGTCGAAGACCCGGTCGCGGTTGTGCGGCGCCTTGATGAGTTACCCCATCCGCGCATTGCACCGCCGGTCGACCTTTTCAAACCACGGCGCAATTCTGCCGGGCTGCCATTATGGGATGATGCCACCCGGACACCATTGCTGGCTGAGATCGGCAAGGCGCTGAAGACACCGGTTAAGGCGACGGCTCTGGTGCCGGGCAAGGCACCGGGTGAAGCCGTCCGCGAGATTACATCACCCCATGACCGGTCCGTTGTGGTGGGGCAGGTATCGGAAGCGTCGGATGCACAGGTTGAAGCGGCTATTGTTCACGCGGCAGCATCGCAAAGAGCCTGGGATGCACTCGGTGGCGGATATCGCGCAAATTGCCTGGAACGCGCTGCCGATCTTTACGAAGCCAACGCCGCCAGACTTTATGCGCTGCTGATCCGTGAAGCCGGCAAGACCCTCGACAATGCACAAGCAGATCTCAGGGAAGCTGTTGATTTCCTGAGATATTATGCGAGTGAGGCACGAGCCGGGTTTGAAGCTCCAGTAGAAATGCCAGGGCCAACCGGCGAAACCAACCAGATGTTCCTGCGTGGCCGCGGGGTTTTTGCCTGCATAGCGCCGTGGAATTTTCCGTTGGCGATTTTCACCGGACAGATGTCTGCTGCACTCGCTGCCGGCAACTCGGTGTTGGCAAAACCTGCCGAACAGACACCTCTCATTGCCTATGAGGCCGTGACGCTCATGCATCAGGCGGGCGTGCCGAACGACGTATTGTCCCTGCTGCCGGGTGATGGCGCGCGTATTGGCGGCCAGGTGCTGCAGCATGCCAGGTTGGGCGGTGTTGCATTCACCGGCTCAACCCAAACCGCCCATATCATCAATCGCAGTCTGGCCGCGCGAAATGGAGCCATCCTTCCCCTGATCGCAGAAACCGGCGGCATGAATGCGATGATCGTCGACTCATCCGCCTTGCCTGAACAGGCGGTCCGCGACCTGATCCTGTCGGCCTTTGATTCAGCCGGTCAGCGCTGTTCGGCCGCACGGGTGCTTTTCGTACAGGAGGATGCCGCGAAGCGGACAATAGATATGTTGTGCGGTGCTGCCGGTGAGTTGAAGATTGGCGATCCGCTTGATTACTCAACTGATGTCGGTCCGGTCATCGATGAGGAAGCCCGCGAGCGACTGGAAGCACACAAGGCCCGAATGGCCCGCGAGGCAAATACCCTGGTTGACTTGCCGATGCCACCCGAATGCAAGGCCGGCACCTTTGTCACCCCGGCCATCTATGAACTGGCGTCGCTGGCACCATTGCACGAGGAGGTTTTCGGGCCCTGCCTGCACGTGGTGAAGTACAAGGCTGATAAACTGGACCAGGTATGCGAGGCGCTCAACGATACCGGATACGGTTTGACGCTCGGCGTACATTCTCGGGTCGAAGACACAATCGAACAGATCCAGCGCCAAGTCAGGGTTGGCAACATGTATGTCAATCGCAATCAGATCGGTGCGGTTGTCGGCTCGCAACCGTTTGGTGGCGAAGGCCTGTCCGGCACCGGGCCAAAGGCCGGCGGGCCACATTATCTCGGGCAATTTGCCACGGAACGGGTTGTGTCGATTGATACAACCGCGTCTGGTGGCAACGCAGCCCTGATGAGTATGGGGCCGGCGCGTTAGCTACTTCTCACCAAAGTGCTGTTTGAGGGCTGAGAGCATTTTCAGGTTGAGCAGGCTCACCTCAGGATCGAGAGGCGCGGGCCGTGAAGACATTTTGGCCACCACCAATTGCTGCTCAGGCAAAACATACAGGTTCTGGCCGTGGATCCCGATGCAAAACACCATCGGATTGTCACCGCGTTCCACATACCACTTGTTGCGGTAGTGCATGTTCCTGCCGGGAAAGTACGCGGCAAAGTCACCTTCAGCCCAGGCTTGCGGATCACCATTGTTCATCACGTCATCCACCCAGGCTTCCGGTAGCACCTGATCTGAGCCGCGTTTGCCGCGGTTTGCAACCAGCAGGCCCACGCGCGCCAGATCCCGCAAGGTAACGCACATGCCGCCTGCTGCTCGCGGTGCGCCCAACCGGTCCACGGTAATATAGGCGGATGTTTCGGCACCCATTGGGCGCCACAGATGCGTTGACATCAGATCGGCATACCGGGTCCCGGCTGCGCGTTCGATAATCCAGGCCATCAGATCGGTGTTTGGCGATACATAGTGAAACCGGCCCTGGTGGGGACCATCGGTATCGGAAATCTCGTTGAAGAAGCTGCGCAGGTCAGATGCATCCTCGCCCGGTTCAAGTGGATTCCATCCAGTTGATTTTCGATACTCGATGATCGCTCCGCTGATCGCCTCGTAATCTTCATCGAAACGAATGCCGGTTCGCATGTCCAGCAGGTTTTGCACGGTGGCGCCTTTCCAGGCGGTACCGGCAATTTCGGGAACATAGTCGGTAACTTGTGCCGCAGTATCCAGTATGCCTTTGTCGGCAAGTATCCCCGACAACGCGCCCAGCATGGATTTGGAAACCGACATCAGGATATGAGGTATGCGGGCTCCGGCAGCATTGCGATATTCTTCAGCAATAACCCTGCCTTGATGGATTACCATGAATGCGTCGGTGTAGGTGGCGTCCAGATAGCCGTTGAGGTTCAGGCCGCTATCAACAGGCAGACCGGCAAGATCGGATGGATCTGACTGCAGTCGCCAAATGTCTTCCGGATTGTTGGGAATATCGGCTGTCTGAATGATCTCGCGAACATGGGAGAATGCCCAGGAGCTGAATGGGGCGTTGCGCCAGTTCGCAAGTGTGACCTGGTCTTCACCAGCAGGTGGAAATTCTCGCATTAAATTGCTCATGGTCTGGTATTCAAACTCCTCGTTGCAGTAGTCTGGCCATAAACACAACCAGAGCGGAACCAAGGATACAAGCAAATGCAGCATTACAAAGCAGGCTCAAGAC
>JABDRA010000500.1 GCA_013041995.1 Anderseniella sp.
GGTCATGTGATGCCCGGTTTGACGCGATGGTTGAATGCGGTGCCGTGGGCGAAGTTGAACGGCTTCTGGCGCTGGGTCTTGCGCCGGATCTGCCGGCCATGAAAGCCATCGGCGTTGCGGCACTGGCGGGGTACATTGCCGATGAAATGCCACTGAAAGAAGCCATTAGTCTGGCGCAGAAGCAGACCCGCAATTATGCCAAGCGGCAGATGACCTGGATTCGAAATCAGATGGCGGACTGGCCAACGGTTGAGACCCGTCAGCAGGCTCTGGAGGTGTTGCTCAAATGACCGAAATCTTCGATGCGGGGCAGGATGATGCCGCTGCCGTAGCACGGGTGCATGCAGCAAGCTGGAAGGCAACTTACCGGGGTATCCTGCCGGACACCTATCTGGACAGTGAAGTTGATGGCGAGCGTGCCCGCTACTGGCGCACCGCGCTGGCCACCATCCGGTACCCGATTGTGAAACTGGCTTGTGAGGCTGGCGCAGTTGTCGGGCTGATTGCCCTGCATGACGATCCTGACGATGAAGGCTATGACTTCACCATAGAGCACCTGCATCTGTTGCCTGAAAGCAAGGGCCTCGGTCTTGGCCGGCGGCTGATGAAAGAGGCAGCGGTTGCCGCGCAGGCCCAAGGTGCCGAGACCATCTGCCTGTGGGTATTTGAGGATAATTCAGCGGCGATTGGCTTTTACGAGCGACTTGGCGGTGTAACCGATGCGCATGGCACCGACAAGTTCGCCGGCGGCGACGCCCCGGACAGGCGCATCGGCTGGCACGACCTGGACGGGTTGATTGCCCGGTGCGGAGGCAGATGACATGACACGCAAGGTTCTGCTGGCAGAGATCATGCACGAGACCAATACCTTCAACCGGATTGCCACGGTGAAGGCGGATTTTGAAACCCGTTACTGGTATGAAGGCAGGCAGGCGGCGTCTGCACTTGCCGGCACCAATACCGAGATCGCCGGTTTCATCGAGGCAGCGCAAACCTACGACTGGTCGCTGGAAATTCCGCTTGCTGCGTCTGCCAGTCCCTCTGGACCAATGGCTGCGGACGACTGGGATCGTGTGAAACAGCTGATCCTTGAACCCCTTCAGGCAGGACAACAGTTTGATGCGGTTACACTGGTCCTGCATGGCTCGATGGTCACCGAGACCACGCTTGATGCGGAAGGCGATCTGCTGCGTGAGGTGCGGGCGCTGGCCGGCGCAGATACCTTGATCGCGGTAACGCTTGACATGCATGCCAATGTATCGCCGGCCATGATCGAGGCGGCTGACATGATGATGGCCTATCGCACCTATCCGCATGTGGATCAGCGTGAACGCGCGCTGCACATGGCACGCCTGATGGAAGGTGTGTTTCTGGGTGGGCGGCGGCCGCAACTGGTCATGGCACGCATGCCGATGATGGATGCAGCCAATCATGGCCAGACGGCGGACGGACAACCAATGCCGGATCTTTTGAAACTGGCAGACACGTTGGAGGGTCGCGACGGCATCATGTGTGCCTCGATCCAGATCGGGTTTCCATGGTCGGACGTGCCTGACATTGGCCCCAATGTGGTTGTGACGGCGACCGATGACCGGCAGGGGCGCGCCGTGGCGGCGGAGCTCATGCAGGGAGTTTGGCAAAGCCGGCATGACACGCAGCTTGAGTTTGCCACACCGGCCGAGGCCATGGCGCTGGCCAAACGCGGCAAGGTCGGGGACAAGCCGCTTGTGCTGGCGGATTTTGCCGACAACCCGGCAGGCGGTGCCTATGGTGACAGTCCCAACCTGCTGCGCGCCATGATTGCTGACGGGCTGGAGCGGGCAGCCTTTGCCACCATCAGTGATCCGGCCAGTGTTGAACTGGCCGCAACAGCCGGTATAGGCGCAAAGGTGCAACTCTCACTGGGCGGCAAGGGGGCGCCCGACCTGACACCGCCTCTGGAGGTCGAGGCAGAAGTGATCAACGTGGCGGATGGCGAGTTCATCTGCGCCGGCCCCATGTGGCAGGGCGTAACGTTTTCCATGGGCGCGACGGCGGTGGTACGGATTGGCGGGATCGAGGTGATTGTCTCCTCGGTGCCAACGGCCGTCATGGATCTGAACGTGTTCAGGTCGGTTGGTATAAATCCGCAGGAAATGGCTACAATCGGCCTGAAAAGCCGTAATCATTTCAAGGCTGCCTATGGCCCCATTGCCCGCGAAACCCTGCTGGTTGATGCTGGTGGCATTGCGTCCATGCGGTTGCAGGAATTGACCTATCGGACCATTCCAAGGCCGATATGGCCTCTGGAAAATTCAGCATTTGTTAAGGATTTGCTCACAATGCAGCCATAGAATCCCGATATTCCCAATAGCTATAGGGGCATTTCCACCGGAGGAGGGGAAATCGTGTATTCTACAGTTCTGAAATCTTTAGTCGTTGCGGCACTTGGTGCCACTGTATTCATGACAACCATTGATACCGCGTCAGCCCGGGACGGCCGCTGTCATCGTGAAGCAAAGCGCTATGCGGACAGCCGCATTGACCGTGGCGAGTCTGCACTGGGTACTGCCGTTGGCGGAGCCGCCATCGGAGCCATAATCGGCGGTGTGCTTGGCGGCGGCAAGGGTGCCGGCAAGGGTGCCATAATCGGCGGTTCCACCGGGGCTGTCGGCAGTGCAGTTGGTACAGCCGGGCCATGGCAGCGCCACTACGACCGTGCCTATGACGATTGTATTGATCAATATGAACCTGTCCGTGCGCCGGTGCGTGAAGAACCAGTCAGGCTCTACAACGATGATGCAATTGAACCCTGGACGGACGAGTGGTTCGACTACTGCCGCGCCAGGTACCGTTCGTTCAATGCGCGATCGGGAACCTACACCGGGTATGACGGTATCAAGTATTTCTGTCAGGCTCAGTAAGCCACACCGGCAGTCAGTATTGAGCTTTTGCGGCGGTCAGGGAAACCTGACCGCCGTTTTTTTGTGCCGGTCAGTACGGCGTACCGTCCTTGCGGATGAATTGCACATGCTTGTAGCGGTTCGCCTTGCAGTGCAGATCAACATCAGGGTAATTGCCTTCATCACGATCATCGCGGCTGCCGACCTCCAGGATGGTTGCCGGACCGGCAGAGCGGTTTTCTATGCAGTGACCATCCTCCACGCCGGCGGGAAACCCGGCACACATGCCTTTGGTCAAAACCTGAGTTCCATTGCCGGTCACCAGCGTCACTTCGCCGTCCAGCACATAGATGAACTCATCCTCGTGAGAATGCCAGTGCCTGAGCGATGTGGCGCTGTGGGGATCGAGTTCGGTGATATTGACCCCGAACTGGTTCAGGCCCAGCGCGCTGGTCAGCATCTTTTTTGCCCGCCCCGCCGTCGATGCATTGAAGGGCGCGGGATATCCGGATCCGACCTTTGCCTCAATCAGGGCGGGGTCAAGGGCAGGGGCTTTGAGCATGGAAATCTCCTTGTGCTGCGGCTGTTGCAGCGTGTTTGTTTTGTTCTGATTTGGGTGGTTTGATTGTGTGACATTGGCACGGGTTGCGGTAACGTCCAAGTCTGGATTGTTTTTGCGTGAGAGAACATCAACGGAGTTCACACATGAGCGACAGGCTGAAGATCGTGCGCACGGACCGGGAACTGGAATGTCCGCTGATCGACAAGTATTTCCGTGACGCAGGTGCTGAACTGGTGCTGTTGCCGGATGATGTGAGCGAGGATGAACTGGTTGCGCAGACGCAGGACGCAGATTTGCTGCTGATGTGTTACACGCCGATCACCGAGCGGGTTTTTCACAATGCCACGCGGCTCAAGGGTGTCGTCAAATACGGGGTCGGCATCGACGCCATAGATTTTGCCGCAGCAACAGCAACGAAAACTCCGGTGGTCAATATTCCCAAATATGCCGAGGAGACGGTCGCCGAAGGCGCTTTTGCGCTGATGATAGCTCTGGCCAAAAAACTGATGCCGCTGCAACGAACCATGCGCCGTGACGGATGGACCTGGCCGGAAAGTGCCTGGCTGGGCAATGACATTGCCGGCAAGACCGTCGGCCTGGTTGGTGTGGGCCGGATCGGCAAGAGCATGGCGCGGATGGCAGGCACGGGCTTCCGTGCCCGGGTGATCGGTTATGACCCGTCTGCGAGCAGGCAGGAGATGGCAGCCGCCGGTGTCGAAAAGGCCGATTGCCTGCAAGAGATGCTGGCGCAGTGTGATTTCGTATCGATCCATAGTGTCCTGAAGCCGGAAACCCGCCACCTGATCGGTGAAGCGGAGTTGCGCTGCATGAAACGATCAGCTTTTCTGATCAATTCAGCGCGCGGAGCGCTTGTCGATGAGGCAGCCTTGCAGTCGGCGTTGAAAGACAATCAAATCGCCGGTGCCGGGCTCGATGTGTTCAGCCAGGAGCCGCTCAGCCTGAACGGTCATCCCCTGAGCGAGCTGTTCGAGATGGATAATGTACTGCTCAGCCCGCATATGACCTTCTATACGCATGAGGCGATGCAGCGTCTTGAAGAAGAGGTGCTGCAACGGTGCAAGGAACTTCTGAATGGCCAACCTGTGCTGGTGAAATCGCGAGATGCCCGCCTGAGGTCGCAGCAGCACGGTGTGGTGTTCGGCAGTTAGGGCGCACAGGAAACTTACACCGGCTTAAGAATAAAATCCGTTCGCAGGTTGACGTCAGTAAAATATTCCGCTTATGGTCGCGTCCATGAAAAACATTCTAGTAGTGGTACGAACGCGCTCCGCCGGGTCAGTCTGAACTGACCTGAATAAGGTGGTGCGCGAAAATGGCTCCCTCGGGGGCCTTTTTTATTGTCTGAAGCAAGCCTAAAAGAGAACCTGGAACGATGAACATTAAAGCAGAGTCCGAGACCATGACAGCAAACGCCCAAGAAGCCGAGATGATGACAGGCGCCGAGATCGTGCTGCGGGCGCTAAAGGACCAGGGCGTGGAGCACATGTTCGGATATCCCGGCGGCGCGGTGCTGCCGATCTATGACGAGATTTTCCAGCAGGAAGACGTGGAGCATATCCTGGTGCGTCATGAGCAGGGTGCGACCCACGCAGCCGAAGGCTATGCGCGTTCAACCGGTAAATGCGGCGTGGTTCTGGTGACATCGGGTCCCGGTGCGACCAATGCGGTTACCGGACTGACCGATGCACTGATGGATTCGATTCCGATGGTCTGCATCACCGGCCAGGTGCCGACACACCTGATTGGCAATGACGCGTTCCAGGAGTGCGATACGGTTGGCATCACGCGGCCGTGCACCAAGCACAACTACCTGGTCAAGGACGTCAACGATCTGGCGCGCATCCTGCACGAGGCGTTTTATGTGGCGACCCACGGCAGGCCGGGTCCGGTCGTTGTCGATATCCCGAAGGACGTGCAGTTTGCCACCGGTACCTACATCAAGCCGGACAATATCGAGCACAAGACCTACAAACCCCGCATTGAAGGCGATGCTGCGGCAGTTGAAGCTGCCGTTGAAGTGATGATGAATGCCAAGCGCCCGGTGTTCTACTCCGGCGGGGGTATCATCAATTCCGGCCCGGACGCGTCCAACCTGCTGCGCCAGCTGGTGCGCATGACCGGGTACCCGATCACCTCTACGCTGATGGGGCTGGGTGCCTATCCTGCATCCGACAGGCAGTGGCTGGGCATGCTGGGCATGCACGGCACCTACGAAGCCAATATGGCGATGCATGATTGTGATGTGATGATCTGCCTGGGAGCGCGGTTTGATGACCGTATCACCGGCCGGACCGATGC
>JABDRA010000501.1 GCA_013041995.1 Anderseniella sp.
CGTCATGGTCCTGATCGAGGATCAGGCTCATGGCAAGCTCGACATCCTTCCCCTTCCCGTCCCTGGCCTCCAGATTCCACTTGCCTTGCTCGCCCCAGCGGAATCCTACGGAGCCGTTTGGCGCCACCGGTTTTTTAGTCTTGCCGTCAATTGCGACTGTCTTCCAGTCAGGATTGTTCTTCTCGCCAAGCGCGCCCTTGATGTCGGACGCCCGCAGCAGCCGGTCCGGCACGTAGTGGCCGTCCTTCCTGACCAGTTTCACCAGCATCGGCATGTCGGTATAGCGGCGGCAGTAATCTTCGAAATATTCTGCCTGACGGTCGAGATGAAATTCGCGCAGGATCACATGGCCGATGGCCATGGCAAGCGCTGCATCGGTGCCCTGCTTGGGATGCAGCCACATGTCGGAAAATTTCGCTGCTTCGGAGTAATCCGGCGATACAACGACCGACTTGGCGCCCTTGTAGCGGGCCTCGGTGTAAAAATGCGCATCAGGGGTGCGGGTCTGCGGGACGTTCGAACCCCACAGCATCAGGAAGCCGGAATTGTACCAGTCGGCACTTTCCGGCACATCGGTCTGCTCGCCCCAGGTCATCGGAGAGGCCGGCGGCAGGTCGCAGTACCAGTCGTAAAATGACATGCACACACCGCCCATCAGTGACAGATAGCGTGATCCGGCAGCATAGGAGACCATCGACATGGCCGGGATCGGCGAGAAACCGATAACCCTGTCAGGGCCCCATTTCTTCACCGTGTAGGCATTGGCGGCAGCAATGATCTCGTTGACCTCTTCCCACTTGGCGCGAACGAAGCCGCCGTGTCCGCGCACCTGGATGTAATCCTGGCGCTTGTGCGGATCTTCCTGAATGGCGGTCCACGCTGCAACCGGTGTGCGAACCGCCCGCTCTTTGCGCCACTGCTTCAGCAACCTGGCGCGCACCAGCGGGTATTTGACCCGGTTTGCAGAGTACATGTACCAGCTGTAGCTGGCCCCGCGAGAACAGCCGCGCGGTTCATGGTTGGGCAGGTCAGGCCGGGTGCGCGGATAGTCGGTCTGCTGGGTTTCCCAGGTGACAATGCCGCCCTTCACATAGATTTTCCACGAGCATGATCCAGTGCAGTTGGCGCCATGGGTCGAGCGCACAATCTTGTCGTGCTGCCAGCGTTTGCGGTAGCTGTCTTCCCACGAGCGGTCTTCATTGGTCGTCACACCATGACCGTCAGAGAAGGTTCCGGTATTCTTGCGGGCCAGGAAATTGAGACGGTTGAGCAGATTACTCATTTTGATTTTCTCCAGTCTGTTCGGTGGGGCGGCGTACTTGCGCAGCCGCCGGCTACTCGGTTCAGATCACGGGTTTTGTACGTAGGCGTTCTTGCGCAGGTAGAACCACCAGTTGATGGCGATGCACAGCACGTAGAAGGCAGCAAAGCCGTACAAGGCCAGCTCCGGTGTCGCGAGCTTGATCTGCTCGCCCAGCACCTTCGGGATAATGAAGGCGCCATAAGCTGCCACCGCAGACGTCCAGCCGAGAACCGGGCCTGCCTGTTCCTTGTCAAACACCATTGCAATTGTGCGGAAGGTCGAGCCGTTGCCGATACCCGTGGCTGTGAACAGCACCAGGAACAACAGCAGGAACGGCACGAAATACTGTTCAGGCGTTGCAGACGCATAGGCCTGCTTCATGAAGTAGGCGACACCCAGTGCGCTTGCCACCATGACCACCGATATGATCTGGGTGACTTTCGCCCCGCCGATCTTGTCGGAAATCATGCCGCCCAGAGGCCTGATCAGCGCGCCGATGAACGGGCCCATCCAGGCATACATCAAGGCGCTTGGACCGTTCGGGTTTGCCGTGCCATGGGTAAGCACACCGTCGACCACAATATGCTGGAAGCCGAAGATGACCTTGATGGCCAGGGCAAAGGCAGCCGAATAGCCGATGAACGATCCGAACGTCATCGTATAGATGATGGTCATCGCCCAGGTGTGCTTGTTGCCGAATATCTTGTACTGCCGCGTCAGGTTACGGCCAATCTGTCCGGGGATCATTTTCAGCAGGATTACGGTTGCCGCAATTACCAGCGGCAGCACGATCCATTTCGACACGTTCAGACCAGACCCGCCGACACTTTCCGGCAGCATGAACCAGAGCCCGCAGGCGGCTGTAACCATACCGATCAGCAACATGAACGTTATGGTCGCAAAGGCACCAAGCGGATTACTGATATTTGGCGAGACATGCTCGTCACGGATATTGTTCATGCCGAACCAACCGGCAACCGCCAGCGGGATCAGGAACACCAGCCAGATGTAACCGGCATTTTGAATGTAGGTTTCAGAGCCTGCCGGGATCTTGCCGATCAGCGTCCCGCTGGTGTTCTGCAGGATCAGGGCTTCACCGCCGAATATCCCGATTGTCATGGCAAGCGGCACGAGGATCTGCATCGTCGTGACCCCGAAATTGCCCAGTCCGGCATTCATGCCCAGCGAATAACCCTGCATCCGCTTGGGAAAAAAGAAGCTGATGTTCGACATGGACGAGGCAAAGTTGCCGCCGCCAATGCCCGACAGAAACGCGAGTATCTGGAAGTGCCACACTGGCGTGTTGGGATCACTCAGTGCCAGTCCGGCGCCAACGGCCGGGATCATCAACAGCGCGGTGGTGAAGAATATCGTGTTGCGCCCGCCTGCAATGCGAATGAAGAAAGTGCTGGGTATCCGCAAGGTGGCACCGGTCAGGCCGGCAATGGCGGCCAGGGTGAACAGCTCGGATTTTGCAAACGGAAATCCGAGGTTCAGCATCTGAACCGTGATAATCCCCCAGTACAGCCACACGGCAAATCCACACAGCAGGCTGGGGATGGAAATCCACAGGTTCCTGTTGGCAATTTTCTTGCCTTCCTTTTCCCAGAAGGCCTCGTCTTCCGGATTCCAGTTACGAAGATCTTGTCCCACGTCACTCTCCTGTTTCGGCGCGGGAGGTAAATCACCCGCTCAATCTGTTCGCCGGGTAAATCCGGCATGTCCGTTGGGAAGCAGGCCGCATGAGGCGGCCTGCAACAGTGTCGTTATTCGGCTGGCTTCAGATCGCCCGTGGCAGTTTTTCCCTGCTGGTCTGCCTGAGGTTTGCCGAGAGGTTTCTCCGGAACGTCCGAGAGATACTTCTCTGCTTCCAGGCCAGGATGACGGGCGCGTTCCATGCGGCGGATCGCAACGTGCATCCAGATGGTGGAGATCGCGACGAGCACGAACATCAGCATGTAAGGCGCCGTCCACACACCGGTGTAATCGAGCAGGATGCCGAACGAGATGGGCAGAACGAAACCGCCCAGACCGCCGATCATGCCGACCAGGCCGCCGACCGAGCCCACATGATGCGGATAGTAGACGGGAATGTGCTTGTAGACAGCAGCCTTGCCGAGGCTCATGACAAAGCCAAGCACCACCGTGATGGTTACAAACACCGAAACACTCAGGCCAATGTCGAAGGTGATGGGGCCTTTGATGCCCTGCACCACATAGCTGGTGTCGGGATAACTCATCAGGAACAGGCAGCCGAGCGAAACGAAGAACGTCAGGTACATTACGAAGCGTGCGCCCCATCTGTCCGACATCCAGCCGCCCAGCGCACGGAACACCGAACCCGGCAACGAATACAATCCGGCCAGCACGCCTGCTGTTGTCAGCGGCAGGCCGTAAGCGCCCACATAATAGCGCGGCAGGAAAGAAGCCAGCGCGACAAAGGCGCCGAACACGAAGAAGTAGTAAGTGGCAAACCGCCAGACCTGAACGTCTTTCAACGGCGCCAATTGCTCAGCGGTTGATACCGGCTTGCTGCCGGTCTTTTTGCGGCTGGCCTGGGCCGGGTCGTCCTTGGCCAGCACGTAAAACAGTACTGCCGTAATCGCCAGTACGATGGCATAAACCCGTGCGGTGCCTTCCCAGCCGATCGCCACCACTAGGAACGGGGCCGCAAAGTTGGTCACGGCTGCACCGACGTTACCTGCCCCGAAAATGCCAAGTGCCGTGCCCTGGCGTTCCTTTTCGAACCACTGCGAGACATAAGCCACACCGACAATGAAAGACCCGCCGGCAAGACCGAGCCCCAGGGCAGCAACAAGGAAGATTTCATAGGTCTGCACGGACGTTAACAGCCACACAGCCACCGCGGTGACCAGCATCTGCAGCGGAAACATCAAGCGTCCGCCGAACTGTTCGGTCCACACGCCAAGAAAGATACGGCTGATGGACCCTGTCAGCACAGGTGTCGCGACCAGCAAACCAAATTGCGTGTCCGACAGGCCAAGATCCTGTTTGATCTTGACGCCAATAATTGAAAATATCGTCCACACTGCAAAGCATACCGTGAACGCAAACGTGCTCAGTCCCAGTGCCCGGTACTGGTCCGGGCGAGTAACGCCATCAAGCGTGTGCATTGATCCAACCCCTCTGATTTGCACGGGGTCCAAGCCGCGCAGACTGCTTTAAGGACGGGCTGAGAATTGGCAATCGGAGGCTCGGCGGGTTGATCTATGTCAAGGAATCAGCCTGCTAAAGGCCAAACAAATATCTGGAACATGCAAAACAAGACAACTACATGCACCGGTCAAGAAAGCAAATTGCGATCAGCGTACAGGCTTGCTAGTTTGATCAATTGAGGTCTTGATATTTATCAAGGAGAGGGAACGTGCGAGCCACCGATCTGCCGGAAGTCAGGGCATTGCGATTGTTCAGCAGCATGCAGGATCAACACTTCGATGCGCTGATGGAAGTATCGTACCTGCAGACCTTTCCGCCACAACTGGAACTTATTGCCGAAGGGGACCTGGCGGACTTTCTCTACATTGTAGTGGAAGGCTCGGTTGAACTTTACGCCCGTTCCAACGGACGGGAATCGACCATGGGCCTGGTCCGCCCGGTCGGCACCTTCATTCTGGCTGCCGTGCTCAAGGACGCGGTTTATCTCATGTCCGCCCGCACCGCGCAGCGCTCGAAAATCCTGCTGATACCCTCACAGAATATCCGCCAGGCATTCCAAAAGGATGCTGAATTCGCCCGTGCCATCGTACAGGACCTGGCAAGCTGCTATCGCGGCGTTGTCAAGGAGTATAAGGATCTCAAACTGAGAACAGCGGTCGAGCGTCTGGCCAACAGGTTATTGCGCTATCACAAGGATCAGGGAGCCAATGGGTCATTGCAACTGCCGCACGACAAGCGCACGCTTGCTTCCGTGTTGGGGATGACACCGGAAAACCTGTCGCGCGCCTTCAACACGCTTAAACCCTATGGCGTGGAGGTGGACGGCTCAACCATCAGACTGGCTGACCTGAAATCAATGGAAACGCTGGCAAAACCGAACCCGCTGATTGATGACCGCACCACGTGACGATGCGCTTCATCGCGCAAGATCGAACGGAATCAACTCTTCAGCACGTCTTCGGGCATGATCCCCAGCCCGTCCTCAAACGCGGCAACCACCATTTGGGCCATGGCAATGTCCTGAGCCGCGATTCCGGTCAGATCTGCAATGGTGATCTGGTCATCCTCTGTGCGCCCCGGCTTGCGCCGATCCAGCACGTCTCCGAGTTCGACAAGCTGGTCGGCGTCGACCACGCCGGCGCGCACTGCCGTGGCAACTTCGCCGTGATCCCGGCATTGTGATCTGAGATCGACAATCAACCTGTCCGCCTTTGCGACCAGGCGCGTGTCCAGTTCCTGCTTGCCTGGCGCATCGGCACCAACTGCCGTTATGTGTGTTCCCGGCAGAATCCAGTCATGCTGAATGATCGGTGTGGTTGAAGCAGTGGTTGTAACAACAATATCGGAACTCCGGCAGGCTTCTTCCAGGTCTTCAGTGACAACAACAGACAGCCCCAGATCCGACAGCTCATCAACCACCAGAGCCGCCCGTTCGGCAGAACGGCCCCACACCTGAAATTCCGGTTGCCGGTCGGGCATCAGCCTGGCGTGTGCTTCGATCTGTCTGCGCGCCTGGACGCCTGTCCCGACAACAGTGATCCGCTCAGCGCCGGTCCTGCATAACAGGCGGGTCGCGATAGCCCCGCCAATTGCTGTACGGAAATCTGTCATGCACATTTCATCGTGCAATACCGCCGTTACGGCGCCGGTTTGGGCGCACAGGACCAGCGATATGCCGTTACCGCTGGGCAGACCATTTGCAGCATTGCCGTAAAATCCGGTCGCAACCTTGATCACAAACACCGGGTCTCCTTCGACATGCCCGTACTTGATATGGCAATCGCCGTCATGGTCAGGAAACACGATGTGGCCAACCGGTGGCAGGTTCACCTTGCCAAGACTGGTGGCGCGATAGGCATCCTCGATCAGCCTTGCTGCCTGATCATAATCCATCAGGGCTTCAATCTGTTGCCGTGCAAGATTGATCATGTTCGCTGCCCTCTGCCTGATATATGCAATGCCCGATATTGCCGTGTTGCCGATCTCGCCAGGCATCTATAACAACATCTTGAAACGGATCAAAACACAGGCGGGCTGCAATGACGACTTTGCCGGATTTCAAGCTGGAGACCCATTTTTCCAAGTGGGAGTTTCAGGCGAAATATCACCTGACCGCGTCTGACGCCGAAAGCATCTCGATGCGGGACCTGCTGGCCATGGCGACACCTGAAGAACACGAGGAGTTCGACAATCTCTGGCTGGGTTATACGGAAACGTTCGGCGCACCCGACCTGCGCGAGACAATCGCCTCAAGTTTCGCAAGCCGCACGGCACGCGACGTCTTGTGCTTCGCCGGTGCCAGCGAAGGCATCTTCGCCGCCAATTCGGTGATCCTTGACAAGCACAGCCACGCCATTGTCGTCACCCCCAATTACCAGTCTCACGAGACCCTGCCGCTGGCTATCTGCGACGCCAGTGGTGTGCCGCTCGACCCGGATGACAACTGGTCCCTGGATATTGACCGGGTCGCGGCTGCCATCCGGCCGAATACCAGGCTGGTGACGATCAATTTCCCCCATAATCCCACCGGCGCAATCCTGCCGCTAGATCGCTATCATGCGCTGATTGAACTGTGCCGAAAGCACGGCATCTACATTCTGCACGACGAAATCTTCAATGGACTGGGGCAGACAGGCACTGAGCACCTGCCCTTCATCGCAGATCTGTACGAGCGCGGTCTGTCGCTTGGCGTCATGTCGAAATCCTATGGCCTGCCGGGCCTGCGAATTGGCTGGATTGCCTGTCAGGATACTGCCCTGGTCAGCCAGATGGAGCGGATGAAGCATTATCTGTCTATCTGCAATTCCGGCCCCAGTGAGCGGCTGGCCAAAATCGCCCTGAACCACCGCGACAGGCTGCTGGCAAGAAACTGCGCCATTGTCGATGAGAACCTGCCCAAGTGGGAAGCCTTCTTCGCCCGTCATCCAGACCTGTTCGACTGGCAAACGCCCGATGGCTCCTGCATGGCGTTCCCGAGGTATAAGGGGCCAGACGGTGTCGAACAGTTCACCCGCTCTCTGCTGGAACAAAGCGGCGTCCTGTTGCTGCCCGGCAGCATATACAATTCACAATTGGGCGAGACACCGACCGATCACTTCAGACTTGGCTTTGGCCGCAGCGGGCTCGATGAAGGGCTGACGGTACTCGACGCTTACATCATGCGCAATCGAAGCTGACCGTTAAACCATTCGATCCAGCCGGACACGATGGCGATGATCAGTCAGCCGCCAGACGCTGCCAAACACTGCACCCAGCACCCCGAGCCCGGTTGCGCCTGCGATCATGAACATGATCAGGATCTGGTATTTGACCGCCTCTTGCGGATCAACACCTGACAGTATCTGTCCCGTCATCATGCCCGGCAACGACACCACGCCAGTCGCCGCCATGGCATTGATGATGGGGGTGAACCCGCTGCGCAGCGAGCGGCGTGCGCACGGCAGGATCGCTTCCCACCGGGTGCGCCCCAGCAACAACTGGGCTTCTATGGCGGCTCGTTCGCGATAAACGGTGGTGTGCAGCGTGTCCAGTCCCAGGCTGACGCCGGTCATGGTGTTGCCGAGCACCATTCCGAACAAAGGCAGGGCAATTTGCGGTGTCCACCAGGGTTGCGGCTCTATCTGTAACACCAGCACACAGACCGTGACGATGGTTCCGGCAAACATCATTGCAGTAGCCCCGAGGCCATATCCCCATATGCCGGTGAGCCGCCTCTCCTGACGCGCCCGGATTTCGCGCCCGGCAAACGTGATCATGATGACAGCGATCAGGAGTGTAAGCAGCGCCGAAGATGCAGCAAACACCGCTTTCAGCACCAGCCCGACCATCAGCAATTGCACGATCATTCTCAGGGCGGAAAACAACAACTGCCTTTCCAGGCCCAGCTTGAGGGCGAATGAACATACCGCATTCAGGATCAGGAACACCGACGCTCCAACCAGATCGAGATATGACAGCGAAATGTATGTACTCATGGTTTCGCCCCGGGCTCGGCCTGCAACCGGCCACCCATCATCCTCATCGACCGGTCTGCAAGGCGTTTCGCCTGGTCAGGATCATGCGTGACCAGCAATACACAAACATCTCTTGCCAGTTGCTGTTTGATAATGCTCTCGACAGCATCCGTCATATCTGCATCCAGTGATGCAGTAGGTTCATCCAGCAAAAGGACGCTGGGCCTGGCCTGCAATGCACGTACAATACCGAGCCGGTGGCGCTCTCCGGTCGACAGCCGGTTGACCTCCCAGTCCAGCGCATTTTTTAGATCAACGGTCTCAAGCAGGTCTTCCAGGTCACCGTCAGCATTAAAATGGTCGCCCACCCGGTCTGCCCACCACCCGGTTTCAGCAGGCACAAATGATACTTGCCTGCGCCATTCATAAGCTGGCATCTCTTCACGGGATCGTCCGTTCAGGGATACCTCACCGTGGTTGGGATCAAGGTCTGCCATGGCGCGAAACAACAGCGATTTACCGGAGCCGGAAGCCCCCAGGATTGCCAGGCATTCGCCCCCGGCAACACTTACACTGACGGGGCCAACATGGTTGGTGCCGAGATCAACGGTTTTGAACACTGGACGGGCCCGATTTGTTTGTGTGCGCTCCATCACAGCATAGTTTACGCGTTGGCTACAGCAAGGAATATCATGCTTCATGAGCCCTTACGGATTGTCAGTCATGACAAACCTGGGCCACACAATGCAGCAGCACACATATAAGAAGGCCTTGGCCATTCGATCGCAATTGGTCCGCTCCGCACCCACATGCCACAGCTCAGACAACCGGTCGTCTCCGTGTTCGAACCACAACACAAGCAACAGCACCATGCCGCTCAAAACAGCAATGCCACTCAGCGGATAGACATCGAACACACCAAGAAGTTTGAACACACGGCTGCCGACGAACAAAAGGGCACCATACAGGGCATATTTCCATACCATAAAATACAGTATCCCACTCGGCACGGTCGGCATCCGGAAACCCTTCCCGCAATCAATTGAAACACGCGTTCCCTGTTACAGATATATGTCTCAATCTCCTCATAACAACCGGGCACCGGAATACATCGGCAAATGCGGCCCATGCCCCCCTATGCCACGCCGCCAAAAGTCACGCCTGAAATATCGGCCATGTCCTTTTTCCAGGTGGTCAGATCTTCCATGTTGAACTTGCTCAGGTGATCGTGACCGCAAGCGCGGGCCATCACCTGCATCAGTTCCACGCTCGCCTCGAAGAAATTGGTCAGTTGTTTGGCTGAATTCTCAACAATGATGCGGCTGGCCAGATGCGGTTTCTGGCTGGCAATGCCAACCGGGCAGTTATTGGTATGGCACGCCCGCATGGCGATGCAGCCGATTGCCTGCATGGCCGCGTTCGACACGGCAATCGCGTCCGCGCCCATTGCCAGGGCCTTGATGAAGTCGGCCGGCTTACGCAAGCCGCCGGTAATCACGAGGCTGATGTCATCTCTGCCCAGCTTGTCGAGATGGGCACGTGCCCTGGCCAGCGCCGGAATGGTGGGCACCGATATATTGTCCCGGAAGATGATCGGTGCTGCGCCGGTACCACCGCCACGCCCGTCGAGAATAATGTAGTCTACGCCAACCTCCAGTGCTGCATCAATATCCTTCTCGATATGCTGCGCTGACAGTTTGTAGCCGATCGGAATGCCCCCTGTACGGTCGCGGACTTCGTCGGCAAATTCCTTGATCTGCTGCGGCGATGTCCATTCGGGAAAACGCGGCGGCGAAATGGCATCCTGGCCTTCTTCCAGCTCCCGTACCTTAGCTATCTTGCCCTGTACCTTCTTGCCCGGCAGGTGACCGCCGGTCTCGGTCTTGGCGCCCTGCCCGCCCTTGAAATGAAACGCCTGCACCTTTTCAAGCTTGTCCCAGCTGAAACCGAAACGGCCCGACGCCAGTTCGTAGAAATACCGGCTGTTGGCTGCCTGTTCTTCCGGCAGCATGCCGCCTTCTCCTGAGCAGATGCCAGTACCGGCATTCTCGGCCCCCAGAGCGAGTGCCGTTTTTGCCGGTTCAGACAGCGCACCAAAAGACATGTCCGATACGAACAGAGGGATCTTCAGATGCAGTGGTTTCTGCGCATTTGGGCCAATCACAACTTCTGTCCCGACCTCAGCATCATCCAGCAGCGGCGCTTTCCAGAGCTGTGCGGTTATGAGTTGAATATCATCCCAGGTCGGCAATTCATCGCGCGGTACGCCCATGGCATCCACCGCGCCATGGTGGCCGGTCTTGGACAGTCCGTCGCGCGCGTATTGCTGGATCAGGCTGTTATAGGGTTCCTCGGCAGTGCCGTGGGCAGTATCGGCATAAAGCCCGAGATAGGCATCACGGTTGAACGGCTGCGGGTTTTTCAGCGCCCATTCGGCAATTTCGTCTTCATCGATAAGAACGTCATCTCCATCAATCCAGGATGCAAACTTTGGTAATGCCTCATCGTTGGCATAGGCCGACACGCCACCATCCAGCCTATAATCCCAGTTGTGCACCCCACAGATCAGGTTGTTGCCACGCACAAACCCGTCAGCCATCAGCGCACCGCGATGCAGGCAACGTCCGTAGAACACCGACACCGCATCATCCATCCGGACAACAACAAGGTCGACCTCGCCGGATATCGCATAGGCAGCTTTGCGGTCTTCAAGCTCCGACAGTTTTGTAATGGCAACTTTTTTCATGTCTGAGGCATCCTGTATTGGTTTCAGTTGATGTCTTGCGGCTGATACGCTCGCAGGGGTTTGGCGGATGAGAGGATTGGCCGGGTTTCCGCGCAGTCGGCTGTCTTGCTTAATCTGCCAGCATACCATCTGGTTGCAGGTGCGGCAGTAACGCCATGCAAAAGCGCACTGATCCAGACCGCGTTGATCGCCAGCATCAGGATCGGTTCAGCCACTTCGGGGCCGTTCTGCTGGACCACCAGCAGGGCAAACAGTGCAGTTGCAAGCCCGCGTGGTCCGAACCAGCCCAGGAACAGGCGGGTCAACAAGGAAGTGTCGGTACCGGCTAGTGAAATCCACACCGCCAGGGGACGGACGATAAACAGGCTTGTCAGTATGACAGCCAACTCTGCGATACCGAGATGGGTCACGGCAGTGGGAACCAGAACTAGCCCGAGCAGGAAGAAAGCACCCCAGCTCAACAGTTGCCCTTCACTTTCGGTAAACTCATAGATGAATTTGCATTGCCCCTTCACCACATTGCCGAAAGTCAGGCCGCCCACGAAGGCTGCAATGAAACCGTTGCCGCCAATCTGATTGGCGAGCAAATAGGTTGCGAGTGCCAGGGATATGGCTCCCACGCCTTCATAAACTTCCGACGTGTACCCTCGTGCCTTTGACCACAGCAGCACCCGGCCGCCGAGCCAGCCCAGAGCAATACCGGCAAGCGGTCCAAGTATCAGTTGCGTTGTTGCAAACACCAGCCAGTAGGTGCCGTCCTGCGACAGTTCCGCAGACAGCAGGCTGGCAAACAGCAGCACCAGTGGCAGAGCCAGTCCGTCATTCAGCCCGCTTTCCACCGTCAAGGTCCGTCGCACCCGGTCGGGCACGATTGTGTTGGTAACAACGGCCTGGCCAAGGGCTGCATCGGTGGGCGCCAGCAGTGCCGCCATCAGCACCACGGCGGCAATTGGCCAACCGGGCAACAATATCCAGGCAAATACCGACCCTATCAATACCGAAAGCGGCAAACCGGCCAGCAACATGCGAATGGGCCAGCCATGATCGCGGCGCAGCACCTTGAGGTCGATCTGTGATGCATCGAGAAACAACAGCAGGATAAGGGCGATTTCCGCCGTCAGATGCAAAATATGTTCAGTCTGATCGGCCTGGAACAACCCGCTTACCGACATGAATGCGCCAACGGCGATAAACAGGATGGGTGCGGTCAGGGGCGTAGAAGCCAGGCGTTTGGCGAACATCGTGTAGCAGGCCGTGACAATGGCGATGATCAGTAATGCGGCAGTCATGGTTATTGCTTTCAACGTGTAATGGCGGGACCTGCGGATAATCGTTGGATGCAGCCACCCCGCAAGGGTTACAGTGAATTGGATTGTGCCGTTCAGATCAAACATAATGCGCTTGCGGCCGGGCGCAGGCATTGTAATTTGAACCTGCCTGCCTAATGCGCTGAACCGCCAGGAGCCGGAACGCCTTCAATTACAACGTTCACACACGCCACCTTGCCGCACGCCACAGCGCGCGCCAGGGCATCATCCAGGTCGGCAAGGTCCGTGACGTACTCGCCATGGCCGCCCAACGCCTTGACGGCCTCATCATAGCGCGCATCGCTGAGTGCACACCCTATCAACCGTTCGGGTCCGTAATCACGCATCTGGATGAGATGTTCCGCATTCCACCTCCCGTCATTGCCGACGACGACGACAAATGGAGTGTTTTCCCGCACCGCCGTCTCAAATTCGGCCAGTTGGAAACCGACCGTCCCGTCTCCCATCAGGGCAAAGACTGTGGCTTCGGGCTTCGCCAGCTTTGCAGCAACCCCATAGC